>CAMWQV010000703.1 GCA_947176425.1 uncultured Clostridia bacterium | reverse complement strand
GGGACTGGGAGCGTTGGGGACGTTACGGCGCGATCGTATACCGCAATGCGGTATGCGTAGCGAAGTTGCACGACCAGCCGGAACTGCTTGAATGGGCGGAGAAAGCGGTAGAATTCTACTTGGATTCGATTTATACCCGGATTGACGTGGCATATTACGCCTTTGGGCGGTGCTGGGATGAGCACAAGCTGGAGGATGCCGTCCGTTGGGGTGAGATGTATCTGGCCGCCATGGAGGACTACCGAGCGAACAGATTCGAGTGCGTGGAGCTGATGCGCGGGGTGATTGAGTGCGCGTCGCCACATTGGGAGCGGCAGCTGCAAATCGTTCTTGCCCAGGCAAAGCTTGAATTGGGCGATCCGGAGGCGGCCAGAAACATTCTGGCCGGCTTGGATGGCAGCACGATGGACGAGGCCAAGCAGGTCGAGGGCTATGTGAATATCATGATGCGCCTGCACCGCGTCACGGAGTTGGACATTGTCACACCGTTTGCAAGGTTTTGGGAGCAGGTCAATCTCCCCTCGCCCAGCGAAAAGATGGCAAAAACGCGGCGGGACGCTTTCCTGAAAACCGCTTCCGCTGCCTTTGAGCTGACATTTATTGCGGACGAGCTGACGAGGGAGGGGTTTCTGCGCCACTCCTATACGCTGTTCGCCGCGCTGGAGGACGATTGCCAGCTCTGCGCTTTTGCCGCGATGCTGGAGGAAACGGACCCGGCAGTCCTGGAAAACAAAATGGCACTGTGGGACGGTCCGCCGATGCCGGTCAGCGTTCTTTTTCACGCGCTGGAGCTTGGTGTGGCGTTTCCTCTGCCGGGAAAGCCGCAGAAAATTGAAAGCATGGACGTGTTGGCAAACCAGCTGGCAAAGATGCCGGAGCGCATCTGCGCATTGGTGCTGCGCGGTGTGCCCATGGAAAATGCTCAGCAGATCTGCTGGGCGGGGGCGTTGGCGCTGGCTGCCGTGCAGAGCTGCAAATGGAAGGAAGAAAACGCGGAGCAGGGTATTGGGCTGGCCCGGCGCTTTGCCATGATCGAAAGATATTTTCTCTCCGCGTGCTACGCGCCGGAATTTTTAACGGAGGAGAACATCATTCTCCTGCCGCCCATACACCGCTTCGGCTGGTACTGTGCCATGGCCTATGAATCGCTGGACGGCGGCAAACCCCATGAATATGTCAGATTGCTGCGGGAAGGGCTGCTGGCCTGCGAAGGGATGAAGCCAATGGTGGAATTCCTGGCGGAACACGCGCTGTCCGCCCCGCCGGAGCTGCTGCAATTGGCGGAGCAGGTGCGGACGATTTTGGCGCAATATCCCGCGGATGATCCGGCGGTAGAGGCCTTGAAGCAGAGCGCGGCGTATCAGCAGGTGGCATATTTGATTGAAGGTCCGGACCTTAGCGTGCATGGAGGACTGCCGCAATGAAAGTTGTGATTTTAGCGGGCGGTTTAGGGACGCGTATCAGCGAGGAAAGTTACCTCAAGCCTAAGCCTATGATTACCATTGGCGAGCAGCCGATCCTGTGGCATATCATGAAATATTACTCCAGCTTTGGCTTTCATGATTTTGTCATCTGCTGCGGCTATAAGGGCCATGTTATTAAGGAGTATTTCGCAGATTACTACTTGTACCGTTCGGATGTGACTTTTGATTTTTCCGCTGAGAACCGCATGACCGTCCACGAAAATGTGGCGGAACCTTGGCGGGTGACCCTGGTGGATACCGGGCTGAATACTCAAACCGGCGCCCGTGTCAAGCGGGTGAAGAAGTACATCGGGGACGAGCAGTTCATGTTAACTTACGGCGACGGGGTCAGCAATGTGGATCTGAACGCCCTGCTGGAGCAGCACCGGGCGTCCGGGAAGACCGTGACTCTCACCGGCATTCAGCCCAGCGGGCGCTTTGGCGTGCTGGATCTGGAAGGACAGACCGTTACCGGCTTCCGGGAGAAGGCCAAGGAGGATGCAGGCTGGGTCAACGGCGGATTTATGGTCATGGAGCCGGAGATTTTTAACTATCTCAGCGAGAATGAGGACTGCGTTCTGGAGCGCGGGCCGATGGAAACTCTTGCACGGGAAGGCCGCCTGGGCATTTATAAGCACGGCGGATTCTGGCAGTGTATGGACACCCAGCGGGATAAAATATGGCTGGAGGAGCGCTGGAATAGCAGAATGCGCCGTGGCGGGTTTGGTGATGAATATGTTGGATTTCTATAAAGGCAAGAGGGTTTTTGTAACGGGACATACCGGATTCAAGGGCAGCTGGCTATGTACAGTTCTGCTCCTGGCCGGTGCGGAGGTCACAGGCTATGCCCTGCCGCCCGCCGAGCTTAGCCTGTTTCAGATCACCGGCCTGGAACAGCGAATGCGCCCTGTACAAGGAGATATCCGGGATTTGGATGCCCTATGGCGGGCTTTTGAGGCCGCGAAACCGGAGATCGTGTTCCATTTGGCCGCGCAGCCGATCGTCCGGGAAAGCTACCGCGACCCGGTGGGCACATAC
>CAMWQV010000702.1 GCA_947176425.1 uncultured Clostridia bacterium | reverse complement strand
TCCCGATGGAGCAGATCCGAACTCTGTACCGGTTCTTCGGCGGTAAATCCGGGGTCTCTTGGGGGGCGCGGCATACGTTTCTTCCTGGACGCATAGGACTCGCTTTCTCCGGAACTCTGCCGCGTGCGGTAATCAAACGCCGACCCGCCAAATCCGGCCTCACCGTTCAGGACGCCCTTATTGACAGACATTTCGTCCCGTTCCCACTCCACGGCGTTCGCAGGAAGTTCGTCCAAAAAACGGGATGTAGGATTGTTGTTCGTGCGTCCGTACAGCATTCTCTGCCGGGCGGCGGTCATCACAAGCCGTTCCCGCGCACGGGTCATCGCCACATAACAAAGCCGCCGTTCCTCCTCGATTTCTTCCCCGTCCCCGATCACGCGGCTTCCGGGAAAAATGCCTTCCTCCATCCCGACCACATAGACATTGGGAAATTCCAGTCCCTTCGCGCTGTGCATGGTCATCAATGTAACGCAGTTGTCGCTGTCCGCCGCGTCGTCCAAATCCGTATACAATGCCACAGTGTCCAAAAATCCGGCAAGTGACGGATCGTCCGGCGCGCTTTCCAGGAAATTAATCACACTGGACCGCAGTTCCTGCACGTTTTCAATCCGGCCCCTGCTCTCCATATCCTTTTTTTCCTCCAGCGCACGGACATAATTGGTCTTTTCGCACACGGCGTCATACAGGTCCGGCAGCGGCAGCGCGGACGCCAGCTCACGCAGTCCTTTTACCAGCTCCACAAACCCCGTAATTTTTGCGGCAGATGCCCGCAGTGCGGGATACTCCGCTACCCGTTCCATAACATGAAACAGGCTTACGCCTTCCGTCTCAGCGATCTGTGCCATTTTCTCCAGGCTTGTCCCCCCGATTCCCCGCGCAGGCACATTCACGATTCTGCGCAGACGGAGATCATCCGCTGGATTGTCCACAATACACAAATACGCCAGCATATCTTTTATTTCCGCCCGGTCGAAGAATTTCAGGCCGCCGTACACTTTATACGGGATGCCGCTGCGTTTCAGGGCCATTTCCAGCACATTCGACTGCGCGTTCATCCGGTACAGCACGGCATTATCCCGCCATTTTCTGTCTTTGCCGCAGTTGTCCATGATCTGATCCGCTACGAAATTCGCTTCATCGTTCTCACCGAATACGACCTTGACCTGTACTTTATCCCCGGCGCCGCTTTGGGTCCACAGAGTTTTTCCTTTCCGTCCGGTGTTGTTCCGGATGACCTCGTTCGCCGCGTCCAGGATATTTTGCGTAGACCGGTAGTTCTGCTCCAAACGGATGGTGCGGCAGGCATCATACTGTTTTTCAAAGTTCAGGATATTTTCGATATTCGCGCCGCGGAACCGGTAGATTGATTGGTCGTCGTCGCCCACCACGCAGATATTTTTGCGTCCTCCCGCCAGCAGCTTCGCCAGCAGGTATTGCAGATGGTTGGTATCCTGATATTCGTCGATCAGAACATACCGGAATTTTTTCTGATAATATGCCCGTACTTCTTCATCCTTTTGCAGCAGATGGACCGTATGCAGGATAATATCGTCAAAATCCAGCGCGTTGGCCTCCCGCAGACGCCTGGCATACCCAGCATATATCTGTGCCACACGGGGCATTCTCCAATCCCTGGATGACTGCGCCTCCTGTGCGAACTCGTCCGGCGACTGGTTTTTGTCCTTCGCGCTGCTGATGATCGACAGGACCGCTCTCGGCTGGAACTCTTTGTCATTCAGGCCCAGCGCTCTCACGATGTCCTTTACAACGCGCTGGCTGTCGCTGCTGTCATAGATCGTGAAATTGCTGCTGAAGCCCGCGCCTAATTTTTCAATGTCGCGCCGCAGGATCCGGATACAGGCGCGATGGAACGTAGCGGCCCAGATATCCTTCGCGGCGGGACCGCCCATCCGCTCCAGACGTTCTTTCAGTTCCCCGGCGGCCTTGTTAGTAAAGGTGATTGCAATAACCGTCCAGGGCGCGGCAGGTTCCACAGCGCAGAGGCGTCTTGCCCGCAGCCAATCCTCCGGCGCGGGCTGTTCCGGGAAATTTTCCAGAAACCGCAAGTCCTCCTCTGCCGCCCACTCCGGGACAACCGTACAATCGCTGCCCCTGCCGAAATTCAGCAGATTATCCACACGGTTAATCAGCACAGTCGTTTTGCCGCTCCCCGCGCCCGCCAGAAGCAGCAGCGGCCCTTCCGTTGCCAGAACCGCCTCCCGCTGCTGTTCGTTCATCCGGTGATAGCGTTTCGCAATGACTCTTCTCCGTGCGGCGGCATATCTGGTCTTAAAATCCTGCGTCATATTGACTCCCCCATCTTTCCAAAATCTACTGCTTCTATTTTAATATAAAATCCATCAAGAATCAACTCAATTTTTCCATCTCCGGTTTTCAGAAACCTCTCGCTGAGTTTGGAAGATCGTGCTATACTTGACATTACCGTAAATTTCATAACGGATAATGAAAAACGAGGTGTACAAATGGGCGTATTTATC
>CAMWQV010000701.1 GCA_947176425.1 uncultured Clostridia bacterium | reverse complement strand
ATGTAAATATTAGTTCTTTATTCTTGAGTAGCCCCGTTTCTTTTTAAGGATAACAAACAGGAACCCTTCATAGTCATCGTGGAAAAACCGAGGCGCAATCTCCGTCACAAAGGTATTCTTCATGTCGTACTTATTTCGAACTTCCCGCCCTGTCAGCGGACATGCCGAAATTAAATCTTTGCTGCCGCTGTCTCTGAGCCACACGATTTCTCTGTCGTCAATGCGGCATAACTTAAACGCTTCTTTGAGTGGAATCACCTCAAAACCTCCTTAATTCAGCCTTTTAATACGTGCTGAGTCTTTATATGCGATTCCAGAAAAAATTATAAATGTCTGCTACACTTTTTGCTGTACTCTATTGTCAGAGGCAACAACTGCAAACCGTTCCTGTTTTCAGAACTGTAGCGGCATCAAGGCTTGGCACAATCCCTTTACTGCTGCGAATGTCAGGGAACAACTAATCCACCGGCATGAAAGGAGCGGCAGGACATCTGAGACTGCGGTGCGGCGGCTGGCACTGCTGCTGGAACCCTTTTGCTGCCGGCCCCTGATTTTTCTTGCGCAGATTTTTCCGTACAGGCGCAGCAGAGTCCCACGAAAGGCGGGCTGTGTTTATGGCTGCAGACTGAACAAACTGGAAACACGTAAAAGCCGGAGCATTCAGCCCAAAAACAATATTTTCTCCGTAGGTTTTTCGTTGAGGTTCCTATGTAATTCCGTATCAGTTCCCTGCAAATTCGGCACAGGAATCGGGACGCTTTGTTTGTGTTTCGGAAATATTTCGTAGTAAAAAAGCATTGCTTTCGTACATTTTCTGTATAGAATTTTCCGTACTGTCTCTGTAATCGTCCAGGCTGTGGCTTTTCTGGCTGATTGAATACGGCAAGCCATATTCGTTTTTTTTGAAAATATATTGTAGATTTGATATTTTCTGCCAAATTGCATATTATATATCAGTCTCATACAGGTTGTTAATTAAAAGTATCGACAAATGCTGTGTTTTTGATATAATAGACATAAAAATCAAGGATACGCTGTCAAAAGAAGAAAGGAAGAAGGCATAAGTGCAGACAATAAAATGTGTAATTGAAAGAGTAACGTACCAAAATCCGGATAACGGCTATTCCGTGCTGAAAGCGCATGTGTCTGGATACAGCGAGCTGGTTCCGGTTATCGGAAATATGCCGGATGTAAGCGCGGGATGCGTTCTGGAAGTTACCGGAGAGTGGAAAAACGATCCGAAGTATGGAGAACAATTTATGGTATCCCACTGGGTTGAGACCATGCCTGCGACATTGTACGGGATTGAAAAGTATCTCGGCAGCGGGCTGATTAAAGGAGTCGGCCCTGTGTATGCAAAGAGGATTGTCAGCAAATTCGGAACGAATACTATTGATGTTATTGAAAACACGCCTGAAAAACTTACAGAGGTATCCGGTATAGGATTAAAGAAAGTCAAGAAGATACGAGAAAGCTGGGAAAAGCAAAAAGAGGTCAAAAATATCGTCATGTTCCTGCAGGAGCATGGCGCAAATACAAGCCATGCCGCCAGGATTTATAAGGAATACGGAAATGAGAGTATCCGGACAATCAAAGAGAATCCTTATAAATTAGCGGATGACGTATGGGGAATTGGATTCAGAACAGCGGACGGCATTGCGGAGAAGCTTGGCTTTGATAAAGAGAGCTTTGCCCGATGCCGCAGCGGTCTTATGTATACGCTGAATCAGCTCGCCAACAGCGGTCATGTCTACGCAGAACGGGACCAGCTTATTGACAAGGCAGTAGAACTTTTGGATATAGACCATACCTTCCTCAGTTTTTCTATCGACCATATGCTCAAAGAAGAGGATCTGATCCAGGACGAAGAGGCGGTATATCTTCCCCCCTTCTATCAGGCGGAAAAGAATGCCGCCAACCGGCTGCTTGCGCTTGCCCAGGCTCCTGGACGCGTCTCCGTCTCTTCCCCACCGGATATCAAAGCGATTGAAAAAGCTGCAGGAGTTGTCTACGACGACATACAGGCGGAAGGCATCTGTGAGGCGGTCCGCTCAAAAGTGTGTGTGCTGACCGGAGGCCCCGGTACCGGAAAGACTACCACTACGCTCGGCATCATCAATGCCCTGAAATCCTATGGAATGAAAATTATTCTGGCTGCGCCAACCGGACGGGCGGCGAAACGCATGACAGAGGCAACCGGTCTGGAGGCGAAAACAGTCCACCGGCTTCTGGAGTTCAGTCCAAAGGACGGATATCAAAGGAATGAGGAAAATCCTCTGGAGGGAGATGTTCTGATTGTAGACGAATACTCCATGCTGGATATCATCCTGACCAATACCCTGCTGAAAGCCATTCCGCCCCATATGCGGCTGATTCTTGTGGGAGATATTGATCAGCTCCCGTCTGTTGGGGCTGGAAATGTCCTCAGAGACATCATAGATTCCGAGGTCTTCCCTGTCGTCCGTCTGACAAAGATCTTCCGTCAGGCACAGACGAGCAGG
>CAMWQV010000700.1 GCA_947176425.1 uncultured Clostridia bacterium | reverse complement strand
GACACACGCGAACCCGGCGTGATCCACCACGCACGCCTGGGCAGCATGGAGAGCAACATTTTCACCCTGATCGGCAGCCGCATGAAAGACCGCCGCTGCTGCTGGAGCATCCAGGGGGCCAACCACCTGGCCAGTCTCCTGTGTCTGAAACACTCAACCGGCTTGGACGGCTTATTCTCCAGTGTGGAACGGATGCCGGTGCCAGAGGAGGTCTGGACCGATACGGGAAAACCCTTCAGCGCATCCAAAATCCCTGCTGTATCGGGAAGCGGGATGGAGTGCTATAACAGAGTTTCCCTTCCTAATATCCCCTGGCTCAAGGACATGGTTGCCTATCGCTCCTTTGCTGACCTTAACTTCTGATATCCATTGCCAAACTCTTTAGTCCCAATAGGGGCTTAGCTTCTCATACCCTTCACCGCTGAACTCTCTTCTTCATTGCTCGACCTTTCGTCGGTCTGGCTTTTGCCAATTAACACTTGACACATACGACATAATCTATCATGCTTGCCATTTACATTCTGCGATGGTATAATCACAACACCGGAACAAAACCGAAAACTACGCGGAAAGAGTATTATATCATGTCTCAAATAGAAATTTTTATGGGTACATTTTTTGACTCACTGATTGGACATATCATTCTGACATTTTATCTAAGGTCTTCTTCTATAACGGCATGGTTGTACAGGGCTTTACCGAATCGGTTCAGTGCTGGACTTTAGTTGCTACGAAACTGCCCGCTACCATCTTCAACGGCTTGATTGCCATAATTTTCTCTCCAATCCTGGGCGTCGCCGTAATGAAAGCCATGAGGTCCGCACACTTGGAAAAAATACTCGCATGATTCATCAAATAAAGAGAAACTCCCTGCCTATGATAAACAATAGGCGGGGAGATATATTCAGCTGTCATTGCAGGCCCAATTTTCGATTTTATCAACTATTTTGTTCTATTAATTTATCAATATTCGATTCCTTTCCGTGCCGGAACGCCCTTTTCAAAGGGGTGCTTGCGTTTGCACATTTCCGTCACATAATCCGCAAGCTCCAGCAGCTGCGCAGATGGTCCGCGGCCGGTCAGTACGACTTCCAGCTCCTCCGGTTTCTGCCGCAGAAGCTCCAGCAGCCGCGTTTCCTTGATAAAACCGTTGGCGCACGCGCTCATTGCCTCGTCCAATACCAGCAGGCCGCAGCCATTTTCCGCCGCTTCAAACGCTTTTTCCAGCAAGCCGGAATAATATACTGCCGCTTCTGCTTTTTCCTCCTCGGAAAGCGTCCAGGTAAAGCCAAACGTCCGGGTCTGAGGGATGACTTCTACGCCGGGTACCCGGTTCAGCGATACTAATTCCGAGCTTTTGCCGTCTTTTGAAAATTGCATTACAATTACCTTTTTCCCGCTCCCCGCGGCCCGCAGAGCCAATCCCATCGCGGCGGTGGTTTTTCCCTTGCCGTCGCCGCAGTACACATGAATCAAACCCGCCATAAAACGTTCTCTCCTTTCTTACATCCAAATGGAAAAGATACGCAGGACTTTTTCCAAAATCCGTTTTTGCCAGGGCCGTTTTCTCCAATCTTCTCCGGATACATAAATACTGTCCCTCATAATCCCCTGCATATCCCGCAAAACTGCTGCAATTGCCTCGCTGCCGTACAGCATGACGCCGCACTCATAATGCAGTTGAAAACTGCGGTAATCCATATTCACGCTCCCTACCATCGCAATCTCCCCATCCGCAACAAAGCTCTTAATATGGAGAAATCCCGGTGCAAACTCATAGATTTTGATTCCGTGTTCCAGCAGCCGCTCATAGTGGGAATGTGCCACAATCTCCGTATATTTATGGTCCGGGATTCCCGGCAGCATCAGCCGTACATCCACCCCGCTGTCCGCAGCCATACAGAGCGCCCGGACCAGGCTGTCTTCCACGGCAAAATAAGGCGTAGTCAGCCAGATATATTTATGCGCACTGCAAATACACTGATGGAACAGGTCTTCCGCCGTATGGTCTGGATTGCTGTCCGGGCCGTCCGCGAAGGGCTGGCACCATCCCGCTGCTCTCCGCGCTTCTCTCGGACGGTACCAGTCCCAGTTTCCGGAAACAGGCTCTCCCAGCTTCTCCCACATATGCAGGAACTGTGATGTCAGCCCCCACGCGCCCGGACCGTCCAACAAAATACCGCCGTCCTTCCATTCGCCGAAACGCCTGATATATCCCACATATTCATCTGCGATATTGACGCCGCCCGTATAAGCGAACTGCCCGTCAATACACAGGATTTTCCGATGGTCCCGGTAATTAAAATACAGCCGGTTCACATACCGGTGGACAGGGTTGAAGATTTGCACCTCAAACCCCTCCTCCCGCATTCTTGCAATGGTTTCCCCGCGCATCCGGGTAAGATTACCGAAATCGTCAAAGATGATCTTGACCGACCCCCAATGCCAGGCCCGGTCAATCAAAATCTCCAGCAGCCGGTCCCATAAAGCGCCCTCGGCCAGAATG
>CAMWQV010000699.1 GCA_947176425.1 uncultured Clostridia bacterium | reverse complement strand
ATAAAAGAAACCAGATTAATAACAATCGCTGTTAGTTTCTGGGGTGTCGCGTGATCAGTAAAAATTCCGGGGTCCTCCCTGCAGTAATATTTTATTACATAAGAAATGAATATTATTGTACAAAAATGTAAAATAATGGGATATACTGAGGAGGGTCAAATAAAACCCCCTTGACAAACAGGAAGCGGTAATGTATTGTTCATATCGTGTACCAAAAAGAGGTGTAACAGATGAACGAGGAACTTCTAGCCGCGTGGCTGAAAGTGAGCAGTGTAATCGATAATCACCGGTTAGCGGACGTCTTGAACGGCTGGCCGGAACTCCCGTTTAACGAGGCGCAGGTATGCGGACTGCTGGCCTCCGGAGAGTACCGGACTGCCAGTGAGCTGTGTGCAAGAACGCGTATCCTGAAATCACAGATGAATGCGATTCTGCATTCGCTGGAAGAAAAGGGAATGATAGCGCGGGAACGGTCGCAGGCAGATCGCCGCCTTGTGGAAGTGCGTCTGCTTCCGGCAGGCCAGGCGCGTTATAAGAGACTGCACGAACAGGTCTTGGAGATCGTAGACCGTGTGATCGGCGCGCTGGGCAGCGAAAAAGCCGCAGAGCTGACTGCATTGTTGGAACAGACAGCGGCGGCCTTTGACTCGGTTCGCAGGTAAACACATAAAAGAAGAAGGAGGCCAAACCATTATGGGAATCCGTATTTTGACTGATTCATCCGCAGATTTTGAACTGTCCGCCGCAAAACGCCGCGATATCCGTATCGTACCGATGGCGGTTCAGTTTGGCGGCGCGTCCTTTCTGGACGGCAAGACGATCACACACGACGTATTTTACAAGCTGCTGGAGGAGCGCAAGGAAAATCCCTCAACCTCCCAGCCGGCGCCCGCAGATTTTCTCCGCTTTTTCGAGGAGGCAAAGGCGGCGAAAGATGACGTGGTAGCAATTCTGCTGTCAGGAGAGCTGAGCGGAACCCTGCAAAGCGCACTCGTTGCAAAAGAGATGTGCGGCTATGACCCGATCTATATCGTGGACAGCCGCACCGCCACCGCTGGAATACAGATTCTGGTCAACTACGCCTGCAAACTGCGCGACAGCGGTCTGCCCGCACCGGAGATTGCGGCGGCGGTAGAGAAGATTTAGGATAACGTCCGGATTTTTGCCGTGATTGACACGCTGGAATATCTGCGCCGCGGCGGACGTCTGACGGGTTTGCAGGCCAGTTTAGGCACGATGGCGAAGCTGAAACCGGTGATAGCGGTCCGGGACGGCAAAGTCTTGATGACGGGAAAAGCGTTAGGCACAGCTGCGGCGGTCAAAACGATGTTGAAGCTGATGTCAGAGCATCCGGTCGATGACGCCTATCCTTCCTACTTCCTCTATTCCAACGATGAAAGCCGGGATAAATTGCTGCTTCCAAAGCTGAAGGAACAAAAAATGCTCCCCCTGCGCCTGCACCGCTGTTCGGTCGGGCCTACAATTGGTACGCATATTGGACCCGGCGCGCTGGGTATGGCGTATATGGAGCGGATAGATTGATGAAATTACGGCAGTGAAAAAGCAATCGGCAGAAATTGACAAAATGTGATGTATACTGTATAATAAAAAAGCCGCCCAGCAAGGGCGGTCAGAAGACAGGTGTTGCTGCATAAAAGGCGGTTAGCTCATTTTCCCCTTGCAAATTTCTAATAAGGGGAGGTGAGGCGCGTGTGGAAAGAACGTTTATGGCGTGTCCTTCTGACGGTTGCGTTCGCAATCTGGACAATGCTGTGTTTGACTACATATGCGTGTTAGCCGCCCGGCTGGCCCCCGGACGGCTAACATAAGTTAGTCAACGGTAAGAGCTAACCGCCATGCAGCAGCGCCCCTTCTGTTTTTATTATACACACCCGCTCCCATTTTGTCAAGCTTGTTTCTGGACCATAAATGTGGTATAATAGTAATATTATAAGTGGGAGGGAAACGAAAATGGAACGATACGGCATATCTGTAGAAATAAAGCACAAGCCGCCTCTGGATGAAACCTTTATTCCCATGCTGCGATTCAACCGTGCGTTTCTGGCAGGTGCAAAAAAACCGGTCTCCATTGCGGTCGAACGTGCGGATGGACAAATGTCGTCCTGTCATACGCTTATTCACGGCACGCCGGAGATGCGGGAAGCGGACTGCTATTATATCAACCGTTTAGTAAAGACGATCCTGTGGATGAAAGGCGGCTTCCGGATTTACGTCAGCGGGGATGAGGACATCTGCGCCTATTTGCGGGAGGCGTACAGCGCGGACGGTGAGCAGGCGTTTGACTGGGACTATATGGCGGGTATTTTTGAGCATCCGTTTGAGATTGTAATGACAGACAAGATTCCGGAAGCAAAGGACGCGCCGAAAACAATGGGCGGACATTTGGAAGGCTGCCGGATCGGTTTTGACGCCGGGGGCAGTGACCGGAAGGTTTCCGCCGTAATCGACGGGGAAACTGTATATTCTGAAGAAGTGGTCTGGTTCCC
>CAMWQV010000698.1 GCA_947176425.1 uncultured Clostridia bacterium | reverse complement strand
AATTCAGATAAAATGTTCCAGGAAGGATTAAATAAAATAATAAATATTTTGCGTAGGAAATCAACAAAAATTTTCTTGAATAAAGCAGAAAACTAAAACAAAAGCAAAAAAATTATAAAAACGTCCCTCTATGCTTGCGGCAAAGGCGAATATATGATAAACTAGTCAGGTTGTAAGAACAATAACGGGGGATAAAAATCCCCTGACGACCAAACGAAAGCACGAGGGAAAGAAAGATATGGAAATTATACAGGGCGCACGATTTGAGGAGCTGGGGTTATCACCGGCGATGCTGCGTGCGCTGACAAAAAAAGGATATGAGGCATCGACACCCATCCAGGCGGGATGTATCCCCCAGATGCTGGCGTGGCAGGATGTCACTGCGAAAGCGCCCACAGGAACGGGGAAAACGTTTGCTTTTGGAATCCCGATTATAGAGCATATCGACACGGATTCGGACTGGCTGCAGGCGGTGATTTTAGCGCCGACGCGGGAGCTGGCGCAGCAGATCACGTCAGAGATGCGGGAATTGGCGCAGTATCAGCCGGGGATACGGCTTGTGTGTCTCTACGGCGGCCAACCGATTGGGCGGCAGATTGAGACGCTGAAAAAGAGACCGCAGATTGTGGTCGCAACGCCCGGACGGTTAGGGGATCATGTCAAGCGGCGGACGGTACGGATCGATAAGGTCCAGACAGTGGTGCTGGATGAAGCGGACCGGATGCTGGATATGGGATTTATTCAGGAAGTAACAAAACTGCTGGACCAGATGAAGAACAGAAAAAATCTCGGCCTGTTTTCAGCGACAATCAGCCGTGAGGTTATGGATATCTCGTGGGTATATCAGCGCGACCCGGTAGAAATCACAGTGCGGGCGGTAGAGGAAAACAAACCGGATATTTTGCAGTACTGTTTGAATACGTCCATGAATGAGAAAGTAGATGCTGTGGAGAAAATTCTGGCATGGGAGAAGTTTGACCGGGTTATGGTATTCTGCAATACGAAAGGCAATACAGAGCGTGTGACAAAACTGCTGCAAATGCGTGGTGTAGACGCACAGTGTATTCATGGGGATATTCCGCAGGACAAGCGAGAGAAAGTGATGGCGAAATTCCGGCGGGGAGAGCTGCGGGTCTTTGTGGCAACGGATGTAGCGGCCCGCGGGATTGATGTAGATGATGTAGACGCGGTATTCAATTATGACGTACCGGAAGAAAATGAATATTATGTGCATCGGATCGGCCGGACGGGGCGTGCCAGGCGTCACGGGGTAGCCTATACGTTTGTGACGGATTATCCGGGTTTGGTGCGGCTGAACAACATCGCCAAGCATACACGGAATGAGATACGGGCAGTAAAATTCGGACCGGACGGGAGTTTGATAGAAGCCGATGAGAAATAAGATATGCACGCTCTGCCTATGCACCATACTGGCGCTGCTGCCGTCCGGTTGTACAGCGGAGGAGGAGACGCTGCCGGAGGAAGCAGAGCCGTTTTCCCTGACGGTCTGTATCGGAGGGCGGCAGGAGACATTAGACCCGGCACAGGCGGCGGCAGAAGGCTCTGAAACCGTGCTGTACCATCTCTATGAGAATCTGCTGCGCTGGGAGGACAGAGGGAACGGCTGGGCGTCTGTGACCAAGGGCCAGGCGGAACAATATACGGCAGAGATAGATTCTTCGGGGAACACGATCTATACGTTTACGATCCGGGAAGGCGCGTCGTGGTCCGATGGGCAGGCGGTGACAAGCGATGATTTTGCTGCGGCATGGCGGCGTTTAGCGGACCCGGCGGAAGCGTCACCGCATCGGGAAATATTGTCTGTGGTAGCCGGTTATGACGAGGTTCAGGAGACAGGGGATGCCAGCCTGCTGGCAGTTGCGGCGCCGGACGCCCGGACATTTACCGTGACAGTAAAAGGAAACTGCGCCTATTTCCTGGAGGAAGTCTGTGCCAGTGCGTATACAATGCCGGTACGGACAGACAAGACAATCGGGACAGTCAGCAACGGTATGTATACGGCGGCGGAACAGAATTACAGACAACTCCGGTTACAGCGCAGTGCAACGTATTATAATATATCAGAAAGCGGTCCGGAAGAAATCATTTTTCGGGCGTCCGGGACACCGGAGGACGATTTTCAGCTTTTCACAGAAGGAGGGCTTGACCTGCTGCGCGCATTGCCTGACAGCACGCTGGCAGAATCGGAGGTAAACTGGATTTTAGAGCCAATCACAGCGGTATATGGCGTACTGCTGAACACAGCCAAACCGCCCTTTGACAGTCTGGAAGTCAGGCAGGCATTTTATCTGGCGGCTGACACCCAAACGGCTGCCGGTGCGCTGGACAGTTTTGCTGTTCAGGCGGCAGCGGGGCTGATCCCCTATGGAATAACGGATTATGGAAAGCGTTCGGAGAATGAGGATATCGAATCAGGCGGATATTGGGATTTTCGTGCCCACAGTCTGGACCTGGCTCTTATCCACCTCTCCGAGCCCACGAGACCT
>CAMWQV010000697.1 GCA_947176425.1 uncultured Clostridia bacterium | reverse complement strand
TGAAACCTCCAAACCCCTTGCAATCAATGGGGTTGGAGATTCCGAAAGATTATTAGTAAGTGAAGGGAGGAGGCATGAACCTGAATTTTCAAAACGTTTCAGGAAAGACTTGCCATTTTTGATGAAAAAGTGTATACTATGGAAAAAAGAGAAGGAGCTGGTGTTATTGGAAAAAATTCTCCTCATCCTTGAGGTTTCCCGTAAACAGGAATACATCTTTGCCAGCAAAAAGCTGCGGGAAAACGCCGCCCGTTCGGACGACATCCGCTATGTAACCAGCAGCGAGTTTTTCAGCGACACCGCTGGAACTCTATATCACCCGGCGGAGAATCTGGTTTATGCCGGCGGCGGCCATGCGGTTTTGCAGTTTGACGGCAAAGAAGCGGCCACCACGTTTGCCAGTATTGTGACGGAGGCTGTTCTGCGCCGCTATGACGGCCTGGAGCTGTTTGTGAAGCAGCGTCCGTATGATCCGGCGCTGACGCCGGGGGAAAATCTGGAGGAATTGATCCAGGCGTTAGAGAAGAAAAAATCTATGCGGCAGGCATCTTTCCGGCGTCTGAGCTTTGGCATAGAAAAGCTGGACCCGATCACCTTCCTGCCAGCAGCAGACACATCGGAAACGCCCCGCCGGTCCGGTCAGGGACTGGAAGCGCCGGAGGGATGGAAATTTCCCTCTGAATTTGAGGAACTGGCCGGGGATGACAACTTTATTGCCGTAGCGCACATTGACGGCAACGCGATGGGCAAACGCATAGACCAAATCTATCAAACCTATAAGGATTGGAATTCCTGCCGTCATGCGCTGGACCAGTTCAGCAGAGGGATACAGCAGGATTTTGAGCAGGCGTTTTTGAAGATGGTCGATGAGGTCATCCGCTGGAAAGGCAGGCAGTTGAAATCAAAAATGTTGCCGGTCCGTCCGGTCATTCTGGCGGGAGACGACGTGTGCTTTGTCACCGCCGGAAATATTGGGGTAGAGTGTGCGCGGATTTTCCTGGAGAAACTGACAGCAATCCGGCCAGCTGTGGGAGGACCGTATGCAGCCTGTGCGGGTGTGGTGATGGTCCACAAGAAATTCCCGTTCCACCAGGCGTATGATTTGTCGGAAGCATTGTGCAGCAGCGCAAAGCGGTATGGAGCGGAGCTGGACACCGACAGCAGGATATCCGCGATGGACTGGCATATAGAATTCGGTCAGCTGAAAAGCAGCCTGTCCGCTGTTCGGAAGGACTATTTGACAGAGGACGGCGGGCGTATGGAACTCCGTCCCGTTACAGTAGTCGTCCCAAACACATGCTCAGACTGCCGCGAAAAAGCAGCGGAACGCTCCTATACATTTTTCCGCCGGACGTGTCAGGCAATGCAGCGTGAGAAGGGAAACACAGGGCGCGGCAAGATCAAGGACCTGCGGAATGCGTTCAAACAGGGAGAGCTGGAGACACGTTTCTTTGTGCGGAAAGAACAGATCGGCTACTTGCTGAGATATGTGTCGGATAAAGCGGAAGCATTTCGGGATTTTCCGAAAAAGGACGGCGGAACCGAGCGGCGCTGTCTGTTGTTTGATGCCATTGAGATGGTTGACCACTGCGAATTTGAGGAGGGAACCGTATGAGCCGTGTCAAACTTCGTGTTACCATGACGCTGCTGTCAGATACGATTTTAGCGTCAGGCCACAGCACCCCCGGCGGCGAGGATATCGCGGTGTATCGGGATGATAACGGCTATCCATACTTGAAGGGTACGGCGCTGAAGGGCCTGCTGCGGGAGAGCCTGGAAAATTGGCTGGACTGGACCGGCGGCAGTCAGGCGGATGTAAACACCATTTTGGGAGAAGCCGGTTGGTGCGGTCAGACAGACGGACGGCGTCTGCTGCTGACGGATTTGACACTGCGGGAGTTTTCGTCAGACCCTGAGCGATGCTACGATATGCGTACATTTACACAGCTGCAAAATGGAGTTATTAAGGACAAAACGCTCCGGTCGGCGATGTGCATTTGCAGGGGATTAGTTTTTCAAGGCGAACTGATTTGTGACGAAGCAGATGCGGAACAGATTCAAAATGCGCTGGCCTGTATCAAATGGGTTGGCACTATGCGCAGCCGTGGTTTTGGGCACGTCAAGATCCAGGGACAACAGACAGAAGCATCCCAGAACACATTGGATCAACTTTCTCCAACAAAATGTATCCGTCTTCGTTTGCGTACAGAATCGCCGGTATTGATTACAGACTTGGGGCGCAGCCAGAACAACAGCTATGAAACACGGGGATTTATTCCGGGCAGTGCTGTTCGTGGCCTGGTGATCAGCTCGTTACAGGAGCAGAAGCCGTCATGGTTCCAGGCACATAAGGCAGAATTGCTGAGTGAGAGAGTTCGTTTTGGGGATATGGTGCCGGTTTTGGATGAACACGCGCCTATTCCCTCTATTATGGGTTTCTATGAAAACAAGGAAGAGACACGCTTTCAATCTGTCGTGATTGACGGCAATTTCGATAAGGGTCTTAAG
>CAMWQV010000696.1 GCA_947176425.1 uncultured Clostridia bacterium | reverse complement strand
GAATAATAAAAATCGGAGGCTGACTGGCAGTCTCCGATTTTTTTGCCCTTTATCTGAATTTTACCGCCGTTCCGTAGGCAATGACTTCAGCCGCGCCCTGCATGACGGAAGAAGAACCGTACCGGACATTCACCACCGCGTCCGCGCCCATGCGTTCGGCCTCATCTACCATACGTTTTGTAGCAATCTGCCGGGCCTCAATCAGCATTTCCGTATAGCCGGAAATCTCGCCGCCAACCAGGGTCTTCATTCCAGCCATAAAGTCTTTTCCGAAGTTTTTCGACTGGACAACCGTGCCTTTTACAATGCCTAAAGCCTCCAGTTCTCTGCCGGGGATATAATCAATATTGACGAGCAGCATCTAATTCTCCTCCTTGAATTTCTTGGAATCGTTGTCTGAGTACCATCAAAGCGGGTACGACCAGCAATAGCGTAATTGCCGCCAGAACCGCGAACAGCGTCACAGCCCAGCGGGGCAGTCCGGGAATCAGGCACAGCCAGATCAAACAGGCCGCGCTTGGGATTTGCAGCAGCAGGAACAGCGCGACTCCGCGGACGGCGTCTTTTTTCTGCCGGGATTGGTTGTCAGTATTTTTTTGCATCTTCCTCCTCACCTCCGTCAATTTCTTTCAGCCGCTGGGACAGGGCGGTGATAATCCCCGCGATGACCGCGCCCCCTCCCGCCGCGTAGAGCAGGATAAACGGGGTAAATCCTCCGTCTATCCACGTGGCTGCCATCAGCAGGAACGCGACAATCGGTCCGATATACAGCAGGAACAGGATTGTAATGACAACCGGCGCGATCTTCTTTTTAGTATTGTTTTGCATCGTCAACTTCTCCTTTCTCAATTTCTTTGATTCGTTGGAACAACGCCAGCAGAACCCCCGCGATGACCAGCAGCGGCACCGCAATCAGAACCAGCAGCAGAATCACAGGCGGCGCGTCCTCCGGGGCCTCGCTGAACCCCCAGAGCATGATGCCGGCCGCGGCGGCCATGAGCGCGATCATCAGGACGGATATCACCACCGGCGCGACATACCGGACACGAATATCCTGTTTCTGCTTGTTCTGGAAGGTTGTGCCGGTATGTTCCAGCTGTTCCATCTCCTCCAGCACCTGTTCCGCACGCAGTTCCCCCAGCAGCTCCTGACGGTCCCGGAGCAGCGTACACAGCCGCACGGCCTCGTCAATATTTTGACGTTCGCGTTCCAGCGTGACCAGATGCCGCCGCATTCCGTCTCCCACCGTCTGCCCGCCTTCCAGCATCTTCCGGATATCCTCTATCGGAACGCCCAGTTTCCGCATCAGCTTGATCTGCTTCAGTGTTTCCACTTCGGCCTCGCCGTAGTCTCGATAACCGTTTTCACTGTTGCGCCGCGGAGAGAGCAGGCCCTTTTCCTCATAAAAGCGGATGTTCTTTTTCGTAATCCCTACAAGGGCTTCGACTTCGTTGATCTTCATGTGAACCACCTCTTTTACATGTTCATTGTATACCTTCCACTTGGAGAAAAGTCAAGGCTTTTTTAGACTTTTTTTGCGGAAATCGAACCTTCCGGCAGGGGGAAGGTTTATAATTCGGACGATTTCAGCAAAATAAATCAGGCAGATGTGCAGTCGGTTTGGAAAGTTTCCCTCTTTCCTTTTTCTGAAATTTATGGTATACTTTCCCTCGAAAAACAACAGAAAGAAGCGTGATTCCAACGTCAACCCCCATCTCCATTCACGAATACCCGGTCACCTACGCGGACCTGGGCCCCGACAAATGCCTGACGCATCAAGGATTAGCGCGGATGCTGCAAGAAGCCTCTTCCGCCGCCTCTGACGACTGCGGCTATGGCCTGAAAGACATTCCGAAGAAAGGCGTCTGCTGGGTTCTGGCGGCATGGCGGCTCCAGATGCTGTGCCGTCCTGCCTGGCGTGCTGTTCTTACTGTCAAGACCTGGCCGCGGGACATGCACGGCTTTCAATCCGCACGGGAGTTTCTGGTCTATTGTCAGGATACCCTCTGCGCCCGCGGTTCCAGCGTCTGGCTGCTGGTAAACGCCGCAACAGGCCGTGTCACCCGAATTACAGAAGAGATCCGCAGTTCCTATGGCCTGCTGGACGAAACGGTTTTTGACACGCCGCTCCTCACAAGGGGCAAAAGCCTGGGGGACGCCCGCGAGACGTATGCCGGAATTGTAGGCCGCCGGGATATCGATACCAACGGGCATATGAACAACATCCGCTATCTGGACTATGCGCTGGAGGCCCTGCCGGAAAACGTCTATTCGTCCCTGCCTGACACGGTAGAGATCGTATTCCGCCGTCAAATGCTGCCGGGGACGCATTTCCGCTGTCTCTATGCCCCCATACCCGACGGCAGACACCAAGTCGAACTGCAAAGCGGCGACGGTGACAGCCTGACCCATCATGCCTTTATCTGGTTCTCCTGAAAGAAGCACCCCGAAAGCGCCGTCTCACCGGTCTTTCGAGGATGTCTCTTATACACAACTGACGCTGCCGACGATCTT
>CAMWQV010000695.1 GCA_947176425.1 uncultured Clostridia bacterium | reverse complement strand
ATCTACGACAGCGAACTGCGCATTCTTGAGATTCTCTGGACGCACGGCGAACAATCCGCAAAAGACATCGCCGCCATTGCCGCGGAGGAGACAGGCTGGAGCAAAACCACGACCTATACCGTCCTGAAAAAATGCGCCGCTAAAAATCTCCTGCGCCGCACAGACCCAGGCTTTCTATGCAGCGCGCTGGTGAGCCGGGAGGACGTGCAGCAGCGGGAGACCCGTGACCTGATTGACCGTATGTACGGCGGGCGCGCTGACCGGCTGGTCGCGTCCCTGCTGGACGGCAAAACTTTGGACCGTCAGGAGATCGCCCGTCTCCGGCAGTTAGTGGAGGAATTGCAATGAGCAGTACTTTGCTTCAGGCTTCATTATCAGGAGCAGTTATGGTCTTAGCCGCGGCAGCTCTGCGCCTCCGGTTCGGACAGGAAACACCCCGGCGGGTATTCTGCGTCCTTTGGGATATCGTTCTGCTGCGGCTGCTGGTTCTGGTCCGGATTCCGTCGCCGTTCAGCATCGGACGCTTGCTGGCCCTGCGCCGGACCGCAGATATACAGCCCTTGTTACCAGGCGGCAAGACGGTCGTTATGGAGGACTTTGCCGTACAGTTCAGCGCCGTACCCGCCGCGCCCGCGCAGTCCTCCCCGGACCTGCTGTGTCTGCTCTGGTGCATCGGCGCGGTCCTGTGCGCGGCATGGATGCTGTGGGGACACCTGCAAAGCCGCAGTCTGTACGCCATGAGCCTGCCTGTAGAGGACGAATTTATCCGCCGCTGGCAGGACGCCCACCCTCTGCGCCGTTTCGTCCAGGTGCGCCGCAGTGACCGCATTGCCGCGCCGCTGACTTACGGGATTTTGCAGCCGGTGGTGCTGCTGCCCAGCCGGATGGACCTGTCAGAACGGGAGGACCTGTCCTATATCCTGGAACACGAGTATACCCATATCCGGCGCTGTGACACGCTGCGGAAAGCACTGCTTGCCGCCGGACTGTGCCTGCACTGGTTCAATCCCTTTATCTGGCTGTTTTACCGTCTTGCCAGCCGGGATATTGAATTAGCCTGTGATGAAGCGGTCGTCCGTTCCGGCGCGGACCGCAGGAGTTACGCTCTTGCGCTTCTGCGTATGGAGGAGGAACGCGGCGGGACCGTCCTCAGCGGCAGCCATTTCAGCGGTCACGCACTGGAGGAAAGGATTACAGCGATTATGAAACACAAACATTTATCTTTAACGGCTCTGCTGGCTGTTCTGGTAGTCATGGCGGTGACGACAACCGTTTTTGCTACCAGCGCGCCCGAAAACGAACCGAATCAAGCCCCGTCTCTCGGCCTTGTGACCGGACGCCAGCTTCAAACCGTTTTACAGGGCGATATAACAATTATGAAGGGGTCAGACGGAGAAGAATACTATTCCGATGACGGCGGCGAAAACTGGATGAACCAGGAACAGTATCACGCCCAGTACGGCGGCGATTGGGGCTATAACTGGAAGGTCGAATGGTGGACCTATGACGAGTACAAGGCGTGGCTGGAGCAGGAAAAACGTGATCTGGCGGATATCATCGGCGCACGCGGCTATACCAGTGACAAAGGCTGGTTTGTCTGGGACCAGGCGATGGTTGACGAAACAATCGCCATGTATGAAGAAACTTTGGAAAACATTAAAAACGGCGTGCTGTACTCAAAGACTATCGTAGACAGCGACGGTTCTGTTGTGGAAAACGCCATGGTGGGCAGCGGCACGGGAGGGCTTATCTGCACTTACGAAGCAGGCGATGCCCTTGCACAGTCCGGTCCCACGACGCAGTCTCTGGATATCCCCGCGCTGCTGAAAAGCTATCAGGCGTTCGGCGTCACCGGAAACGAGAAGGACGGTTTCTACTACAACGGACAGCCGGTCCGTTATCTGGTAGACGGTTTCTCTGTTGGGGACAACGGCTATGGCATTACCTACACCTACCGCAATGATAACGGGACTGTTGATATCCACACGCGTTATGAAGCGGTTCCCGTTTCCGGCGGCGGTGTTAATCCCGGCGGAAAGCTGCTCGGTTTTGTACAGAGAGGTGAGGAAGGTTTTGACGCCGGTATGTTCGATTTTTTCTCGTTGGATAGCAATACCGCACAGACAACACAGGTAACTGTCTCAAAAGATCAGGAAGTGCAGGGCCGGACATTTGCGGAGATATTTTCCGATTATGCCGCCTATGGACTTCGTTACGACGAGAGCGCGGAAAATGTACTGCGCCTCACGTATAACGGAGAACCTGTAGCAATGTTTGCGGACCTCAAACCCGATGGCTCCATGTTCAGCTACAGCAATCCTTATGCCAAAGAAGGGCTGACCGTTCTTACCGACTATCAGGGCGGCAAACTCTCCGGTTTGACCGTGAATTAAATCTATAAAAAAAGCGGGTGCCATTTTGGGTACTCGCTTTTTTGACGCTTTCTTTGCCCTACAAGTTCCATATGGTTTGTGACCATAACCGTTGGGCTTATGCTGCGGTGCGATAAACTGGGCATTA
>CAMWQV010000694.1 GCA_947176425.1 uncultured Clostridia bacterium | reverse complement strand
CTGTAAATAGGGACTTCCTTTCCTGATTTTCCAACACTATGCAACCGGGGATTTAACCGTAAATCAGCCCTTATTTTCGATACCGCTTTACTATTTCCAAAAGGTCCTCCTGCCTTACCAGAAGCATCAGCAGCGCATATATGACCGCCGCCGTAGCGCCCATACCGACACATTTCGCTACCAGCATTAGTTTTCCTTCCATGCCGTTCAGCACATGTCCTGTCAATATCCAAAGCGCGCCGCCGGTCAGCAGCGTACACAGCAGGCTTTTTCCTAAAGGCGCGGCTTGAATGCCCCCGGTCTTCCACAAAAACAGCAACCCCATAACGATACCGCCCGTCGTAATCGAAACCGCTGTTGCCGCCGCCAGACCTGTCCCGCCCCATTGGGGTCCCATGAGACGGTTCAGCCCCCAGTTGCAGAGCAGAATACCGCCGTTTACCAAAAGCGGTTCCAGCGTCTTTTCCATCGTATAATACGCCTTGCTTAACAGGTCCAGCGCACAGAACCCTGCCATCGACAGAGCATAGATGGTAAAAATTCCCCCAGTGGATGCCGTAGAAGCGGCGTCAAACTGCCCACCCTCAAAAAGTACCTTTACAACCGGCGTACCAAACGCCGCCAATACCGCGGACATGGGCAGAATAATTGCCAGCGTACTCCTTAAAACACCCCAGATATACCGGCGGTACGTTGCAGGGTCCGTTGCTGCGTACTCCTGGCTGAATTTCGGAAACAATACGGTGCTGATACTGTAAATCAGAGTGGTCGTCAGCGGCGTGAACAGCTTATCTGCGTAATAAAACGCGCTTACCGGGCTTCCCGCCAGCCGTGCGGTCATCCCTGAGTCCTGGAGATAGCAGAACAGAAAGATCGACGTTGTCAGCACCGTTACCAGTGCGGTACGGAAAAAGATCTTCATATAGTCTGCACGCAGGTCCAAGCGGAACCGGGGCCGGTATCTCTCTTTCAGCATATACGGCACCGTCATTCCCAGCTGAAGCAGCCACGCCGCCGTTACCGCACACACATAGCCGCCTACGCCCATTCGTTCCGCGAACAGCGACAAAAATACGATCAAAGCGATATTATACGGGATAGACATGCTGCCCTGCAAAACAAAATGTTCCAGCGACTGAAACAGCGCGACCAGCAGATACGCCGCGCCAATGACCGGCAGAGCCAGAGCCATAATCCGCATATAAGACGCCAGCTGTGCGGTCTCAGACGCCGTGCCATCCCATAAAAAGCCCATTACCGGCGTGAACGTTGCGCCAATCCATACCCCCGATACAGCCAGGCAGATCAGGAGTGTAACTGTCAGCAGGTTTCCGGCAGCCTCATATCCCTCCTGCCGGTTTCTACGAAGGCGCGGCGTCAGAATCGGAACAGCGGCAATACACAGCGCATAGGCCGCCGTCGTGAAAAGATAAATACTGTTGTTGTTTGCGGCGGTGTACAGGTCAGCTGCCGCAAGCGTGCCAAAAGCCCTGGCCTGCAGCGCCTCACGGACGATTCCCAGCAGCTTAGCCGCCAGTGTGACCAGTGTTACGGCGCCTATCAGATTTACGGTTTGATTTCGTTTCATTACTATTCCTCAATTTGCATTTGGGTTTGATCACGGCTTCATCAGAGAGCGGATCAGTTCTTCGTTCTGGTCCAGCTTTGCAACCAGACCGTCCAGACTCTGCGCTGTAGTATCGCAAATCGCTTCCCGGTCCCGCAGCGTCTCCCGAAAAGCGGTCTGAAAACCTTCCAGTGTGAAATTATCCACCGTAAAATGGGTAGGACGCTGGATAGAGGCCAGAAAAGAATCGACTTTCGGATCATAGGATACGCCGATCATCGGAACGCCCATTACCGCCGCATAGATCAGCGAGTGCAGCCGTACACCCACCATGACATCCATACAGCCGATAATGGACAGCGTCTCCTCCGACAGATATTTTTGCCGCAGACAGCCCGCCTGTCCCTCCAGACACTCCGCCACCGCGCCGCATACGCCCACATCCTCGTTGTGAAAAAAGGGAATCAGCACGGAGTCCGCGTTGTATTCCTCCCGCAGCCACAGGATACACTTCTGTACCTCCTGCAAAAATACCCGATCATGTTTCCGGGCTTTCACCGCCCAGCCGACTGTCAGCCGTCCGTCATGTTTTGGGCACCCTTCCCGAGCTAAAATTTCGGCTCCCTGGGCCAGTTCAGGTTTTTTTACGCGGATTACCGGATCGGCTGTTACATGCACCAGTTCCCCCGGCACGCCGATCTCCAGAAGCAGGTCCCGGCTCTTCCCGTCCCGCACCACGATCCCGTCCGTCCGGCGGAGCACACGGGAAGTCAGCCGCCGGTTGCGGGGCGCGGATATAGGTCCAATGCCCTGGCTGTAAATAAAAGTCTGTTTGCCCATCAGCTGCGCCAGCCGCAGAATGAACAGATAGTATAGGATGCTGCGTCCGGAGGTGGCGTCCTGAAGCAGACTCCCCCCCCCCGACAGCAGCAGGTCGCACCGGCGCACAGACC
>CAMWQV010000693.1 GCA_947176425.1 uncultured Clostridia bacterium | reverse complement strand
TTCACGCAGAATAACGGACAGTCCTTCTACCATACCGGCCTTGTGGAGAAGGTGGAAGACGGTAAAGTCTTCACCATTGAGGGCAATACCTCCAGTACTGCGGGCGTCGTGGAGAACGGCGGCTCTGTCCAGAGAAAATCCTACAGCCTCGGTTACAACCGGATCGGCGGCTACGGCAGGCCGAATTATTCTTTGATTCAAGAGATTCAGGAGGACGACGACGATATGACACAGGAAAAATTCAAAGAGATGTTCAAAGCGGCTATGGCCGATTATCGGAAGGAACTTCGGGACAACGACTGCGGCTCCTGGAGCAAAGAGGCCCGCGAGTTTGCGATCTCTACCGGCCTGTTCGCTGGCAGCGGCACCACGCCGGACGGTCAGCCGAACTATATGTGGGAGGACCTGCTGACGCGGGAACAGTGCGCCCAGCTATTCTACAGGTTCGCCCAGCAGTATGGGTTGGTATGAACCAGGAAAAACGCGAGCCGCCCCAGAAAACGTCTGGGAAGCCCCTCGGATTTACTAATACCTTGGCCTTGCTCCTGGTCCTGCTATTGGCAACAGGGCTTGTAGGGGGCTTTGTGCTGGCCTATTTGAGTATCCGCTATCAATACACGGGTGCTCTGGCCTGCTATACGGTTGTCTTTACCCCTATAGGTACGGCCCTCTCTATCGTGCTGGCCCGTGTTGTGGATAAGAACCGGGCGGAAAATACCAGTGAATCGGGTGATGGTATCGTATACGCCACCACCAAAGCTGCGGGATTTAAGCTGAACAATACCGGCAGTGAGAATAGCCCCAGCATATAATAGACGCCCCTGACATTGAGAGAAATTTCGGTGTCGGGGGCGTTTTCTTTAATCTATCGGAATTTTCTGTGATAGCTGAAGATTTAATTCTTGCCCTATCAAGAATTTAGATACCTGAGAAAGCTTTTCGTCTGCCTTTTGTGTGGAAATAGGTATGCAATACTCTTTTGCATCATCTAACAGAGTATCTATGTCAATGTCAGGAGAGGTGGTGATGTCAAAAAGTGAGATAGCTTTAAATTCAATATCTGTATTTTTCGTATCTAAATTACGTACTTCTACAAAAACATCACATCTAACACGCTTATTTTTAGTCAGATCCTTTGCAATGCCAATACTGAAGGATACAGATATCTCCCCCTTCAGTTCCGAACCTGGAAGCATACTAAAGTGAAAATCCGGCACAAATGTTGTTTTATAATCAAACTCGTTCATATAACCCCTTCCATTTCTTACAGACTGTCGTCTCAAAAAAATCATCTTTTAAAATGAGTATCTGAGGTGAGTGCGATACAGTGTAAAATAAGCAAGATCTTTGTCCTATTTGCTGCTGATTAAATGATAGAAACAGTCCGTGGCTTCTTTTTACAAGCAAACGCTTTCTCAAAATGGCTAGCTCTTCCAGAAACTCATCTTCATCTGCATCCATGAACATTCCTGCTGTTGGAAAGATCTTTTCCGGAACTTCGCCCGCTTTTAATGTTTGTATCTTAGTTTTTTGTATATCTTTACATTTTGCGGCTAAATAAACGAGGGTATCATCTTTAGGAAAAATATCACGTATTGATACACTATTGCGGAGCAAATCAATAATGGCCTTTGGAGTTGTTTGAGCAATGAGCCACTCTCGTTCCTGCGCGTCTGCATGAAAGCATGTCGAAATGTACATGGTTCCTTGATCATCCAGACAAGTAAATAAAATGGGGTAGTGATACTCAACAAGAACTAGATCTATGAACAGATGGCGATTATTTACGTTTAGAAAAACGTTCGAGTTCTTCTTCATAATTCACCTCCTCAAAATGTTCCCACGGTTTTGCATCCTTATATAGCCACCAGTCTACATGAGAACTTTTATAGCGCACCTTCCAATCTTTTGTACGACATGAGACTCCGCACGATGGCGCTGTCCATCCCTTTGCCAGCAAAAAAGGCGGGGAATATTTTGCAGTTAATGCAACAAATCTTTTGACATCACGCAATTTCTCATATGTAGACAGACAATATTCTTGGGGGTCATCAATTTCTTGGTCTACAGTATTTGCAAATCCGTTCTCCTCATAAGTATTTAGAAATGATTCTTGTTCAATTTTTCGCGTTTTGCAGGCTCTATATACACATATCATCTGTTCACGTGCACATTCAGGCAAAGTAAAATTTTCAAAGTAGGCCGGAAATCTTTTCTTCATTTCCTGGACATCCAAAATCATCTCATCTCCAGTATAGCTGTATTTGATACTATTATACCACCAAGTGTATGCAAATTGTCAATAGACAGATCAACAAAATCCCAAGCGCTTGGGATTTTGAAAATAGTACACAGTTTTAGGATTGACAATTTGTGTAGTTTATACAATAAATTAACTTGCTTTTTCGAATGAGAGCAAATATGTGTATACCGAAAACGGATACGATAGAGGATAAAGACATGAACTATAACTTGAGAGTTGAAAGTTCACAAAAAAGGATAGCCCTAAAGAATGGATGTAT
>CAMWQV010000692.1 GCA_947176425.1 uncultured Clostridia bacterium | reverse complement strand
ATACCCATTTATGTATGAAAGGAAGCTGCGACAGGTTGTATGCCTGCTCCAGACAGTTTTCCTCCAGCTGACTCTCATCCTCCAACCATATCTTCACCGGAAATCTTGTTTTTTCATTGTTTAATACGAACATATTTTCTCCATCCTTTCTTCTTGATCATAAGTAAGCTGCCGTTTCCTCATGCAAATCCGGCTGCCGGAATTTCGTGCCGGTAAACTTTTTGCTGATTCACTTTGTCTTGCTGAACTAAAATCATTATATGAAACATTTTCCGGATAATCATTTCAAAAAAGTTGCGAAGTGTGTTATATTTATTTTGTAACTGTTCCGAGCCAGGCAAATCAGTCTGAAAGGAAAATGCAGCTTCCTATAGGAGTACAAACTGGCATAAACAGCAATTATTCGGAGGCAATATGTCTGATTTTCAGGAGCTGGTTAAAAGCTTTCCCAAAACAAGAGAATATGTGCGCGATTTTTTTGTCTACGGCTTCAAGACCAGGGATGAATTCAAGGAAAAAAGCCCCCGGACCTACGACAATGAGCGGAGACGTCTGGAAAGCTGGCTAGGGGATCATGTGCGGAAAGATCATGTATCTAACGGCTCCAACATTTCCCTTGCCATAGACAGCAACCTTCTGGACACCAACCCTCTGTTCAGGGTATGGAAGACGAAAAGCTTCACCGACAACGATATTGTGCTCCATTTCCTGATACTGGATCTGCTTCAGGACGGCGCGGAATTGACTGCGGAGGAAATAACAGGCGGCCTGCTCGAGGAATATGAGGCGCTGTTCGATGTCCAGACCGTCCGCCGGAAGTGCAACGCCTATGAAAAAGAGGGACTGCTGAGTAAAAAGAAATCCGGGAAAACCGTGGTTTTTTCCATCGATAATTCCCTTGCAGTCTGGATAAAATCCAATGAAGGCATGCTGGATGCCCTTGCGTTTTATCAGATGGCAAGCAACTTCGGGATCGTCGGAAATTACCTCTCGGAACAGTTGGACCATCACAACCGGACCTTTCGGGTGAAACACAGCTTCTGCGTACATACCCTGGAGGAGGAAATCCTTTTCGGCCTTCTGGATGCCATGAACCGGAAGACAGATGTACGCCTGGAAATAAAAAGCTCTAAAAACGGAGTTCTGAATACTGCCGACTGTACCCCGCTGCAGATCTTTACCAGTACCAGAAGCGGCCGCCGTTTTCTGTGCGGATATGTGAAAAAAGGCAGGCGCTTTACCTGTTACCGCCTGGACAGCGTCAAAACCGTCACTCCTTTAGTCCAATCCGAGGAATATGAGGAGCTGCTGGCACAGTTGGACAGGAACCGCCGCTATCTGTGGGGCGTATCCTTCCAGGGAAATGCCCGACACCACCTTGACAGGCTGACTATGAAAATACAGGCTCTGGAACCCACCGAACAATATATTGTTGAACGTTTAAAGCGTGAAGGCAGAGGCGGCACGGTCACAAGAACAGAACGGAATGTTTATCAGTACGAAATTGAAGTATTCGACTGCAATGAGATGCTGCCCTGGATCCGCACCTTCATCGGCAGGATCCTGTCCCTGGAATGTACGGACAAATCCGTGGAGCAGCGTTTTTATCGGGATTTACAGACAATGTACAGGATGTACCAGATAGAGGAAGACTTTTGAAAAGGTAGATAAACATATGGAATTATTCTCAGAAATATATAGCTGCTACTATCAGGTGTTAAGGCATTTGCTGTGCAGTCAGGACACACTGACCATACAGGATATCCGCCGCCGAATCTGCGGCGAAGGCTTTGAAGAGAGCCTGCTCTCCATAATCCCCAAGCTGGAAGAAGGTACTTGGAATTTATTTGAAAAGGACGGGAATCTATACCGTTCCCGGCTCTCCTCCTCATTTATCACCCCTGTTTCCGACCTTGAGAAATCCTATCTCAAAGCACTGCTGTCCGACCCGCGCATAGGGTTATTCCTGGAACAGGCGCAATTGGAAACATTGGATAAAATGCTGGCTTCTGTAGCCCCGCTCTGGAGACCGGAACAGTTCTGTTATTTCGACCGGTTTGCCGACAGCGACCCCTATGAGGATGAAAATTACCGAAACTGCTTCCGGACTCTGCTTCAGGCACAGAAACAGAACCGGTACGTGGACATCGACTACACCTCGCCCAACGGGAACCGCGTACATCACCACTATATTCCCGCCCGTCTGGAATACTCAGTCAAAAATGACAAATTCCGGATTCTCGCGCTGAAGCCTTCCCATCCGGTTTTTGATCCAAGTTCGCGCCGTGAAGCGCATACGGACGGAAGAATGAAGCTGGAGATTCTGAATGTTTCCCGCATTCAGAGTGTAGAACTGATGCCAAAAACGCTATCCTCCCCTGTCGACTTAGACGCGATGATTCAGCGTTCTTACTATAAAGAGCCTCTTAAACTGCGCATTGTCAACAAACGCAATGCCCTTGAGCGTGCCATGCTGCACTTTGCAAACTATGAAAAGAATACTACAAAAATAGATGAGGATAC
>CAMWQV010000691.1 GCA_947176425.1 uncultured Clostridia bacterium | reverse complement strand
CCTTGTTCAAACGAAGTTACGTCAGATACTCCAGAATTGTCTTCCAGGTAGCTTCCTTAAACCGTTTCCGCACATAGTTTGGTGAGAGGTTAACCCATCTGCAATTTCCTCTGCGCTGCAAGGTCCCGCATAAGAATCTGCAATATAGCGCATAACCCAGTCTACAAGCTGGCGTTCTGCGCCCTCTTTATAAATCCGGCAGCAATTTCGGACATATTCTGTAAAAATACCTTCCAGCTCTATATAGGTCTGACTATATAGAAGTTGTGCTGTATGTTTGTCCTGCAAAGCAGATGACGGTGTTTTGCGGTTCTTCTTCAGATGTTCCCTCAGATAAATGAACAGGCTATATGCACTTTGCCGGCAGGCGTCTCTCCCTTCCGGCCAGAACGATTTCAGTATCGTGTGCAGATGTTGGACAGCTAGTTCCTCATCCCCGTCCAGGACGGCGTACAACAGAAGTGAATCACGTTTTGAAGCAGGTTCGTGCAGCCCTGCTGAAATTTTTCTTGATGTTTTTCCGATATCCTCCGCATAGAGCAACAGATCGGGGGGGCCAAAGAATAGATCATCCTGGTATTGCAGCAGTTTGCCGCATTGTTCCTGCAATTTGTCAAATTCTACACTGTTCCGACAGGCAGCAATCCGAATGTCCTGTTTCCAGCTATTCATGAAATGCTTTGCCGCATCTTGAACTGATACAGACGGTCGCAGCAGGACAATGTATAACGACTCCAGAGAAAAGCTGTGAATAACTCCCGGCATAATACGGATTGCCTGTTGCTGTTCCGCAGATGTGCCACAGATTCCCAGCATACAGAAGGACATTTCCTTAGCTTTCCTTTGAAACGCACTGTCAACTTTGTCTATCCGGCCAGTACACGCCTGTTCAATCGTCTGTCCGATAGCAAGCTGTTCCGCCTCCTCCGCCAGACGCTCCTGCTTGATCTTTTCCAGGACCTTCTCAACCAGTTGTTCCACTTCTTCCACTTGAAAAGGTTTTAATAAATAGTCCTCTGCCTGTACCTGGACAGCCGCTTTCGCGTACTCAAATTTCTCATAACCAGTCAGGAATATAATTTTACATGGATGCCCTTCTTCTCTGATAAGCTTTGCCAGTTCTGTTCCGCTCATACCGGGCATTTTGATATCGGTGAGGATAATATCCGGCCCATTTTCGGAGATGCAGGCCAGCGCACTTTTGCTGCCCCGTGCCGTGTAGACCTTATCAATTCCAGCCTTCTTCCAATCTACGTAGTCCCGCAGCATATCCAGTTCAATTTTTTCATCATCGACCAATAGAATACTATACATAATTGTTCGCCCCCTTTCGCTGGCAAAGTTTTCGGTGCAAGGAACCTTGCACCGGGTGAGGGGACATCCCCTCACTACTTGATATAATCTGGAAACTAATCGGCAGATTATACAGAAAGTGCTGTGTTCCTGCTGAAGTAATGAAGTTATTATACATTTTAATCTTCTTGTCAGTCAATACCCAACGTTTGACATTTTTACTCTGTTTTTATGTTAATGACACAACAGCGTGTACGTTTGTCATGAGCGGTAATATGTGCTATGATATGTGCGAGAAACGGAAGAAAGCGAGGACGATTTCATGCCAAAGAAAAAATCGCACCGTCCGCATGGACACTACTGTAAAATCTGCGGGGAGTATAAGGCCAATGAGAAGTTTTCCGGCAAAGGCCATGCCGCCCATATCTGTAAAGCCTGTTCCAAACTCTCCGCCGCTGAAAAAGCGGAAGCACAGACAATTACCCGGCTGATGAATTTCAGCATGGGGCGGTTAAGTGCCAATGAGAAGAAGTGGCTGGAAACCGTGTCCATGACCGCCGCCCGGAGGTGGCAGAGCTGGCACGGGAGGTGTACAATATGCACTTTCCTTGACCGACTATAACGCAGACAGTACAGAGCAGTCCATCACGCTGGACAGAAAGAAAATGTCTACTCTTTTGCGCTGGGCCGTACATAGTCTGGAAATATTTATGTGGGCGGAGGACTACAGCCTTCATCCAGCCCAAAACAGCATACCTCCCTACTTTGACCTACTGCTGGAATATTGGCCGAATATTGGCCGGATGATTGGGATGATGAAGAAGCTGACGAGGTGGACGAGCCGGAACCGGAGGGCGATATCAGTTGGTGTGTCAAAATAGAATATGCGGACGGGACAGCACAGGACATCACCGCTTACGAGGTCTATCTGGAGGACAGGCCAGAGGAATTATATCTTGCGATGCTGAAATATTTTGAGCCGGAGATAGATGATTTTTGCGAGGGTGAATTTTTGTCAGAATAAGCAAACTACCAGAGCTGTTCTATACGGCCCTGGTACGATTAGAACATAAGTTCTTTTATCCTGGGCCAGCAATGTATGACGATATCCTTTTCAGGAATCGTCATACGCTGGCTGGGGTCCCCCCAGTCCCCGGACTGTCCGCTTCGCGTCCCGTCGAACACGCCTGACGGCGTGGCTTTGCCGCTCCCTGCGGTCGCTCTTTCCTGC
>CAMWQV010000690.1 GCA_947176425.1 uncultured Clostridia bacterium | reverse complement strand
ATTGAAGGCAGAAATCACTGCTTAAATGAATGATAAAAAAATCAAATATTTATTCAATATGTTTTCTTCAATTCTGCTATCATTTGTGCTGCTTTCACACTTTGGTCACATTTTGTTTATAATTTGTTTACTCATCCATTGCAGAGCTTGATAAAAAAACGCCTAAAAACTGAAAAAGGGTGCAAAAGCCAAGCCCAACCAGTGGACCAATTTTTGCACCACTATTCCACCTGGTATTGCTTTGTTAAGTACTATGTACACATACAAAAATGATATCCTAATTCTTTAGCTGGAATCGGGCAACCATCTCCTGAAGCATAGAAGCCTGGGCGGACAGTTCTTCGCTGGCGGCAGCGCTGGCTTCTGCAGTTGCCACATTGCTTTGCACAACATTGGAGATTTCTCCGATTCCGTGAGTAATTTCCTCGGCGTTAAGAGCCTGCTGTTTTGTGTAATCCGCAATGCCGCTGATCAATCCGCTCATTTTATCCGCCTGTTCAACCACAGACAACATAGCCTGGGCAACAACTTGTCCGGCAGTTACGCATTCTTCCATAGCATCAACCGTCTGTCCAAGGAGGACGGTGGTTTCCTGGGCCGCATCGGAGGACTTGGCAGCCAAATTGCGAACCTCATCGGCCACTACCGCAAAGCCCTTCCCGGCAGTTCCGGCCCGGGCAGCTTCTACAGCAGCATTCAACGCCAGAATATTGGTTTGGAACGCGATGTCCTCAATGGTTTTAACAACCTTATGAATCTGTGTAGAGTTTTCACTGATATTTTGGATTACATCCGTCAGCTTCCGCATTTTGACGTCGCTTTCCAGAAGTCCAGTCTTAACTGAACCGGCAAGCCGGTCCGCCTCCTGCGCTCCCTGAGCGATTTTATGGACACTATCCGACACAGAGTCGATATGTCCAGCCAAAGCATCCACAGCGGCAGCCTGCTGGGTAGAACCCTGAGACAGAGTGATAGAGCCGCTGGATACCTGCGCTGCACCGGCGGCCACATCTCGGGACGCGGTCCGCAGCTGTCCCATAGTCCCGTTGAGCGTGCGCGAAATTTCTTCTAAAGAATCTTTTATCTTCGTAAATTCACCAGTATAGTCATATTGTAAGGTAAACGTCAGATTTCCCGCCGCAATTTGGAGAAGTGTCTGCGCGATTTCATCAATATACTTTACATAGCTGCCCAAACGAATCGTAACCTGATTAAAATCGTCCGCCAGTACGCCGATCTCATCTCTGGAATGATAGTGGATTGTCTGCTCCAGGTCGCCCTCAGCGATTCGCGTGGCAGCCTGACTCAACTCAAGCACTGGCCGTCCAATGACGCGGCGAACCTGTATCACGATCAGCAGCGTCATAAGGGCTACTGCCAAAAGAACCATCCCTGCCATAAAAGCCGCCAAAATATAAAGTTCCTGCAAAACTTCTGTACGAGATACATAGGCTGCTGCGATCCAGTCACTGCCCGGAATCTTATCAATTTGGATATAGGTGTTGTCATAATGAGACAGTCCTACTTTCCCATTCCGTATCTGTTCGCTGACATAGGAGTAAATTCCAGAATTGATTTCGCTAATCTTCTCGCCGGTCATTGCGCTGTCCCGATGTCCGATAATGGTGTCGGTCCGGGTGTCTACCAGAAAAATACCGCCTGTTTCCTCCAACTGAACTCCACGGACAATGGAAGATATGGAGTCCAGATAAACGTCAGCTGCCGCTACGCCGCGCACAGTACCGTTTCGGTTTTTCAAAACACCGGATGCGCCCACCACATAAGACTGACTGTCTTCATCAAAATAAACATCTCCCAGAATAAAGCTCTCTGAAGCCAGTCCATTCTGATACCATGATTTTGCCAGGGCGTTGAAGTCTGGCCCCGGAACAAAAGAAGCATGGTACAGCGAGCCGTCTGTCAGCGCCACATACAGCCCGGCAGGATAGGCGCTGCTTGGGTCCACTGTGTGCCGGATATATTCCTCTAATGCGGGAATGTCCATATCTTCATATTGGATGGTATCCCGTTCCATTTCCAGCATAGTGAGCGTCCGATTGATCCATGCACATGTTTCTTGGACTGTCTGTTCTGTAGTCGAGCGGATTAAGTCCTCACTTTTTTTCAGCAGGGCATTGGACATCTGCACATAAACCACAGCAAGCAACAGCGCCACCGCAACAATCACGCTGCCGATGATAGAAAAAACCAGTTTTCCTGTGATCCCCCACCCCCTGCGCACTACTGCGCCCGCTTTGACATCATCCGGCTTTCGCATTTTTATCCATCTCTCCTTCATTTATGGCATTCTTTGCAGATTTGTGTATGTAATTGAATCATGCACAAAATTCTGTAAATCATATGCTGTTTTATTCTACCATAGATACCATAAGGGTGCAAGACATTTTTAAGCTTCCCAGGCCCATTTTGAACCTGCACAGATCTCCGGTTCACATCCATGACAAATTTCTGAATTTTCTGAAAATCAGGAGCTTCCGGAATATGTCTCTTATAAACATCTCCGAG
>CAMWQV010000689.1 GCA_947176425.1 uncultured Clostridia bacterium | reverse complement strand
CCAAAGCCTGTTCCGGCAATTCCCATCCGTCTTTCCTGACTTGAAAAGCATCTCCCAAATGGATGATATCAGGAAAGTTCGTCTGAGAGGTTTTGACGGCATATTTGTCGATTTCAGTGGCATAATATGCGGCAATATGTGCGCCAAGTTTATTCAAGGCAATTCTTCCACAGGACATACCGTCATACATGGAAAGCACCGTCAAGAATTCCGAGGCGATATCGGGGCAGTATGAAAGAATGTGTGCAATAACATCGCAGGTCCATCCGTTCCCCAGCATCTTGTACGCCTGCGTATTGCTTACAGGAAAAACATAATTTTCAGGGACAGTCTGAAGACGTTTGCATTCGTCTACTGTCAGTTTGCGGATAATATAAAATCCATCGTTTAGTTTTATGGGATATTGCTTGTCTTTAATGGTAATCTGTCCATCTCTGACTTCATAAACAGGAAAAGATTTGCTTTTGTGATCTGAAATATCACTGCCGAACGGAACGGCGTACAACCCTGCATGACCTGCCAATCCTGCGCCCTGTGCTGTCACGGTTACGGATTTGCCGTTTACGCCATGCAGCCGTCTGCCCTGGTTGAAGTTCCTGCTGAATGCCTTTCCATCCTCCAGCCATTTTGTCCCGTCCTTTTTTGCAAACCCGCCGATAAACTCCACATCGCCTGCCCCTGTTGTTTCTCCTGGGACAAAGTTATAGTCATCAATTAACGCCGGCATAGCGTATAACTCAGTTGCGGCCCCGTCAGCTCCTCCGCCATTAGGACGGGCCTGAAGCGGAACGCTTTTGCCGTCAATATCATAAATCCTCTTGCTCTGGCTGCCGCCGGTTGATCCGTCTGCATTTGGCATAGTTCCAACACGGATCGATGCTGCATACAGTCCGGTCACTGCTCCAGTGCCGCCGCCCTGACCGCACAGGGATACGCTTTTGCCGTCCTCTGAGTAGACGCGGTACGGACGGCTGTCGAGATTTGCATTCTGGGCCTCGCTCTCAATTACTCCGATGCGGATCGGTTCCGCCACACAGGTTTTTCGATCTATCGTGTTCCCTACCATATTACGGATGCCGTCTTTATAATATGTGGCCCGAAGACACTGCGCTTTCCCGCTGGCGGTAATGTTGACCGGCTCGATTGCCATCGGCGCTGGAAAATGTCCTCCATCCATGGCATTAACAGCTCCGGCTTTTCCATAATTTGCTTTTAGGGTATATCCCTTTTCACGCAGCGGCAAACCACTGTCCAGAATATCACGCAGTATAATCCCTCTATCTTCCGGCTGTTCTACGCCTGGAATATTGGTCCAATATAGTCTCTGGCGGTTCTGCGCACTCACCAAAGCAGAATTTATCAGGATTGGTTCCACACCAAGCTCTCTGGTGATCTGCTCACGGATAGCATGGTTCATACTCTTGTTGTTCTCATATAAGAAGTAATCAGGCTGAAATTTTTCCAGAGCAATCAAATAGTTTTTGAACAATTCCCACCCTAATCCCTCTGGTTTTGTCTCTCGATTTTTGGTTTGCGCGATACTCCAGTATGTACACGGAGAGCCGCCAATCAGTAATCTCATACAGCATATTCTCCTTTAATCAATTTTGATAAAAGATAATATGCAATTTTTATATATAATATCGAAATATCATTCCGGCAATATCCAATTATTTTCCCGAACCTGAAAGGCGTCGCCCAAATGAATAATATCAGGAAAATTTGTTTGAGAGGTTTGAATAGCGTATTTGTCGATCTCTGTGGCGTAGTAGCGGATTATATGTGCGCCAAGTTTGTTCAAGGCGATTCTTCCGCAAGACATACCATCGTACATAGAAAGCACAGACAATGGTTCAGAAGCAATGTTAGGACAATATGAGAGAATGTGTGAAATGACATCGCAGGTCCACCCATTTCCCAGCATTTTGTACGCCTGTGTATTGCTTACGGGAAAAATATAATCATCTGGCACGGTCTGGAGGCGTTTACACTCCAACACAGTTAATTTTCGGATAATATAGAATCCGTTTGACAGTTTTATGGGATATTGCCTGCCTCTGATAGTGATTTGTCCGTTGAGAACTTCATAAACAGGGCAGATCTTTTCATCTGTTGGTATCGCATAGAGTCCCTGCCCGTGACCGCCCAATCCCCCGCCTTGTGCTTTAATGGCGCAGCTTTTGGCGTCAGTGCTGTAGATTCGATTGCCCTGTTTCCCCCCATCGATATTACAGACTCTTATTGGTCCTGTAACCTGTACAGCCGTTTCACCGCCGGTCTGTATATCCACCGGTTCAACCAACACATTATAAGGCACGCCGCGATGGGTGTTTGCCGTCACGCAGGAACCCTTCTCTTTTGTGCTGTCATGGTGGTAATCAAAGTCAAAGTGGTTCCGTCCTCCGCTGGTCTTGCGAACCATGTATTCCATTTCTCGCAAAGTCAGAGGCTTCCCTGCTGTTTTGAGCGTACCTTTTTCTCCGATGTTCGCTTTTTCCAAGATATCCCGCAGCAGTATTCCTCGAT
>CAMWQV010000688.1 GCA_947176425.1 uncultured Clostridia bacterium | reverse complement strand
GGATAAATACTGGGAGAATTTGAAGCTCAAATTGTCGGAGCCATACCCAGAACGTATAGAAGAACCACGTCCTGATCTCGAAAAACTCTTTGCTTTTTTTTGTATGGAAAGCTACGGGGAAAGCAGCCCGGAACTGGCTGTTTTCCAGGTGGGGGAGAAAAATGTTGCGCTTATTGAGGATGATATCATGGAGAATTTGCCACAAGACGCGCCGCAAACTCTCTCTACGTTTATCACGAAACCCATCCTCAACTATTGGTATAATAAGCCAAGGGCTAGGGATGTTACTCAAAATGCCTTGATGAAAATCTCTGCAAATGATTTGGCGTCGGAAATGCATATTTCAGACAAACCGGAGTTTGAATGGCTCCATGTTATCGCATATCGCTTCGGTATGAATGATTTGGATGAAAATGAGCAGCCTCGTCCTTCGCAGCAAGCAGATAATCTCGTGTTGGGAACCGCTTGTGCCAATACACAGATGATGATGATTGAAGAAGCGCTGTCGCAGGCGGTTGAGATAGAGAGTGTGTTTTGCTGTAATATCACTGCGACATTTGATCGCATTCCAGTCAACGAGAAGGAAGTCCCCTGGCTGACAAAACATATCTTCTATCGTTATTCGATTTATTCTCGTGATAACTATTATCATCATATTGTACCTGTCAAATCCGAGGAAGTCGAATTCGAGTGCTTCGACCAGTATTGTCCCAGCGTATTTGAATACCGTTTGTTCCTGTGGCTATTCCGCGCCGAGCTGGAAAAAGTAATTGAACTTCTAGATAAACAGAAACAGATGTGGGTCCTAGAAAGGCGCCAAAAGGGGGAGACTGGCGAGGAAGAGTACGAAGAGGAGGAAGAGTACGAAGAGGAGGAGTTTTTTAACGATCATGGTAGTGACGCGATACTGTTTGCCCCATCCGGGAGCGGAAGGAAGATCTCCCCAGCCATCGGCGGAATCATACTGGAGAGTCCTGTAGAATGCACTGTGGAAGGGGATGCTTTTTGCCCCATAACAGAAACGCCCCGGTTACGCCTGTCCGCGGCCCAAAACGGCGGGCCGCAGGGAAAGGCGTACACAGGCCGGCTGAACGCGCTGGGCAAGTCCAATATCCCGGTGAAAATGGCGGTTTTGGATCACGGTTCTGCATTCGCTTCGCTGGACTACTCGCAGGAACACTTTCGGTTGGATCAGCTGTTCTCCGGTTTGGACTGTTCCAATCTGGACTTGCTGATATTGAAGGACGCAAAGATCACCATTAAGGACTTCTCCCAAAACCAGGATCTGCTGGAAATTACGGCAGGCGGCAGGCTGGATCTCAGCGCCGCGCCGCTGGCCATATTCAGACAGTTTTTTGGACAGAAGACGGAAATCTATGTCAGAGGAATGCTCCTGGCGGAGAAACAGAAGCTGCCGGAAAAGCTGGAACCGTGCAGCTGCTGCTTCTCCAGCGCCGCAACCATGTACGTCAGCCTAGGCAGCTGTTTCACGCTGAAATCCATCCGTCTGGACGTCGTGCTTGGACAAAGGCTGGATCTGGGGAAAAGAGAAACCCGATGGGAGCTGTTCCCCTCCCTCTGCGGCGTGTTTTCTGTCAGCCATCTCAGCAGGGAACCCTTTGAGCTTTTCTGCCAGATTGGCTACTCCTCAAAAACATTGCACCTGAGCGCGGGCGGCGGAAAGGCGGATGACTTTCTGGGGGTCGCCGGGTTCCATGTTGAGGACATCCGTATATCCATGGAGCTGGGAGCGCACAACGAGGCGGCGGTCAGCGCGATCTTTTCCCAAGATCTCTGGGATATCCAGCTTTGCGGCGTCCTGGGGGAACGGGGCGGAGGCGTCCGCGCCGAGGTAGACCATTTTACCCTCTATGAGCTGGGGGACCTGTACCGTTCCATATCCGGCAAAGAAATCTGCTTCGGAGAATATGACCTCACTTTTGAGGAGGTCAGTTTCAGCGTGGCCTCTGCGGATTTGCAGGCCAATGGCACGGCGCTGAGAAAGGGCCTTTGGGTCAGCGCAAAGGTTAAAGTTCATGAATTTACCTTTTCCGCAGACATCGCCGTTTCCCAGGACGAAATCACCCTTCAGGGGGAAATGGAGAATGTCAGAATCGGCGATGTTACGATTGAGGATGCCCGCCTGTATCTCAGCTTCTATTCAGAAGGCTCCGGAAAGGCGGCGCAGTTCTACATAGAGGGAAAGACGCGGCTGAAGGACATGGAAGTTTCCTGCCGGGTGGACTGCGAACGGCAGAACGGGGAGTGGAGCTTCGGCATGTACGCGGGGCTGGAGTCCGAGGCCCTCACCCTTGGGAGGCTGATACCGGAGGTACGGGGCAGCTTTGTGGATCAGATTGGATTTGAGCAGCTTGGTTTTTTGTATGTGACCAGCGGCCGGCACTATGAACTGTTCGGCCAGCAGTGGGAGGTGGAAAAGGGTCTCCAGGTGGTCGGGACGGTCAGCCCCATCAGGCAACTTTCGTCCCTGTCCGGAAAACAGGAGACCTACGGCTTCCGGGCGCACT
>CAMWQV010000687.1 GCA_947176425.1 uncultured Clostridia bacterium | reverse complement strand
CTTCTGAATATATCCTTGCTGCAATGTGCCGTTCTTCGTTAGTCCGGGCAGTCTGTTTGCCAGTCTCTTTTTCAGTCCCCACGCAATTTTTCCGAAGTCTGTGCTGACACGCGTGGCAATCTTATAATAGCTGTGCAGGCCAAAGACTACAGAATTATATTTCTGGATGGCGGAATACTGCGCATGTTCGCTTCCCGCATTTTGAATTTCTGTAATTGCTGCTGCAATCTTTTCTTTTGCGTTCGTTGCAGCCTTGTCCCGCATATGCGAACAGACAATGTACCCTTTCCCTTTCGGGATGACCTTTAGCTTGAACCCTAGAAACTCCGAGTATCGCTGCTTCATGTTGACCACCTTTGATTTTTCCGGACTGATTTCCAGCTTGAGTCGGTCGCGCAGCCAGAGCCTTACCGCTTCAAACGCTTTGCTTGCATCTTGGCGGGTCCGGCAGAAAATTTTGAAATCATCGGCGTATCTTACGATATACATTTCCTTCAGATTACTTTGGCGCAGAGCGCGGTAGATGTGGCTTTTAATTGTTGTGCCGCTTGCGTTCTGCCGAGTTTTGTATTCGTGGTGAGTGGGCATATTCTCCCATTGAGAGGATACCCACCAGTCAAGCTCGTTGAGGACGATGTTGGACAGCAGGGGCGACAGGATGCCGCCCTGCGGTGTTCCCTTCGTCGGGTATAGTTTCTTTCCATCGGGAAGTACCACTGGTGCTTTCAACATCTGCTTGATGATACACAGCAGCTTTTTATCCCGGATTCCCATTTCCCACATTTGCCGTATCAGTTTGACGTGATTGACGTTGTCAAAGAAACCCTGAATGTCGATGTCTACAGCATAGTGCAGGTGCTGTACCTGCATCAGACGGCAACACTCCGCGATAGCGGTTTCCGTAGAACGGTTCGGGCGAAAACCATTAGAGTGTTCGCTGAATTTTGCTTCACAAATTGGTTCCAACACTTGCAGGATACATTGCTGTACGATACGGTCAACAATGGCCGGGATTCCCAGCGGCCGCATTTTACCGTTGGGCTTCTGGATTTCTACCCGTCTGACTGGACGGGGATTGTACCAACTGAATTGTTTTTGAATAAGCCGGACAAACTTTTCCTCACTCATAGAAGCAAGATGTTTGATTGTCCGTTTGTCCACACCCGGAGTGTGACTTCCCTTATTGCTTTTGATGGTTCGATAGGCCAGTTTGATATTATTCTCACTGGCAATGAGTCCCATCAGGTTTTGAAAAGTCTTACCCCGCAAACTGCCGGCATACAGACCGTCAAATGTGCTTTGCAGGTCATAATACTCCGTATAGCGGATTTTGTTCTTTTTGGGGTTGCTCTTTTGCTGCTCCGAAGTCAACACAGGCACCCGCCCCTTTCGGATTGGATTTTCTTTGTCATACTCGAAGCTGTGTTTGTCGTGTTTTCAATCTTCGTTCATTTCCGACTGGAGACCGTCCCTCCACAGGTTTATTATTCCTGCTTCATTGGTACCATGTCTCCACTCTCACCGAGATTAAGGACAGTTATTACCAGTTGCCCGGCTTTTCCCGTCCAACGAGCCTGCAACGGCCTGTTTCATACGTTCCCGGCTTTCCACGTTCCGACAATCCTATCATAAGATACTTTTAGGCTCTCCCTCTAGGCCTGCACCCAGTTCCTGGAACCTTGCCGCCTGTAACGGCATATGGACTTTCATAACAACCAGTTTTACTCATCCACGAGTGCGCCATATCAATGGCCATCCGCCTTTCGACGGATGCAACGTATAGACCCGTACATTCAAGAGTAGTCAGTGCGGTCGGTCGCACAATCCTTACCATGAGTATCTGACACCCGGCATATAGGCAGCGCCGTCCACCTCTGGACAGGTTTCGGGCGGATTGCTCCGCTTACGGCTGCTCTCTGCCGACTTCACCGAGCTTTTGACAGTCAGGTAGTTGCATACCTTGTGCCAATCGGAGTATCAGTGTGGGCGTTTCCGGACGTTACCCCTTCATTCCACCCATCGGATTGCCAGTTCTCCTAAGTTTTCAGGCTTTTGCCTTCTGTCTTAGTGCGTAACCTTTTCAGTTACGAACGTGTCGCACGGTTGTCGTTGCCGTAACCTTCCAGCAGGTTAATCACGCCCCACACGCCCAGGCCAGCGCCCAGAGCCACAACGAGGGTCTGCAAAGTTCCAACAGCAGAAGTAAAGAAAGCCATAATGTACCTCCAAAAGTAAATAAATAGTTATTGAAGGCGCATTTTCCCCTGATGTGCGGACTACTTCTGGTTACTCAACTTCACCGTCAGGAGCGTCCGTGATGTCATCTTCCGATATGTCCACCTCAAACACATCGTAGACCTCGGAAGGTTTGGGTTTGAGCTGCGTTGAAAGAAAACGCTCTATGTCGAAAGTGTTTTTCTTATCAAAGTCAGCAAGGTACTTGTAATTGGGATGCCGGGTGATGTCGTACTTGCTGGACAGGAAGGGCCGAACGCCCCGCAGCTGCAAGATGCACTTGCCGCCGTCCAGGAC
>CAMWQV010000686.1 GCA_947176425.1 uncultured Clostridia bacterium | reverse complement strand
GAAGTTCACTGCGATTTTCTGGCTTCTTAGTGGTTCTAACTTTCAACTCTCAAGAAAACAATTTTGGGCGCAAAAAAACCGGACCAGAGAAGTCCGGCAGCGTCCAGTGCTGTCACCGTTCCTTATTGCGCTGGCGTTTCCGCTGCCATCCTTCCAGCAGTTTGATAATGGTGTCCTCCATCTGCCGGGGCGTAAAGGAACGGGGGAAATATTTGCGGAGGGTATCGCCGGAAATGGTCAGGTCATACTTTTCCGGTTTCTTTTCCTCCGACATGATGGAAAGTACCGTATCCTCGTTTAACTTTCCTGCTTGGCTCTGTTTCTTTAACCGCTGAGCCTGGGAGAGTGACGGAGTGGCTTGTTCACTTTCAATCGTCTCCACCACAAGCGCCTGTTCTTCCGGTTTCAGGTAGGACAGCTCTACAGCGGGTGTGACAGCGATTTTTCTATCATCCACCATCTGCTGAAGTTCCGGAGATAACTCAGTAAGACGAATCAGCCGTTGGATTTGAGAGGAACTATCCGGCGCATTTTCCGCCAAAAGGTCACGAGAAGTTTTGTTAGGCTTGTTCGGCAACCTCTGCCCAACTTGGGCAGAGGTCAGATCTGTTCGTTCTCCTGATCTGCGTTTGATAGCATCAAGCTTCATTTTATACGCTTGGGCTTTTTCCATTGGGGAAATGTTCTCTCGTTGGAGGTTTGTGTCTACCATGATAATAGTAGCCATATCACGGTCAATCTCACGGATAATCACAGGCATAGTTTCCAGTCCCGCCAGTTCACAGGTGTGTTTGCGCCGGTGTCCCGCCACGATTTCATAGCCGCCCTCCTCGCGGGGACGCACAATAGCAGGGGTAAGAACTCCGTACTCCTTCACGCTTTCTACCGCTTCTTTCATAGAATCATCGTCTTTCACCTGGAACGGATGATTAGGAAATGGGTGCAGTTCTGACAGCGCGATCTCCACCACTTTCTCACGGCCAGCATCCTGACGGCTTTCCTCGGTGGAAAACAAATCATCGACCGATGCCAGCTTTACATTTTTCGCGCTGCTTTTCAAGTTTCAGAACCTCCTTTGTTAGATTTTTGTACGCTTCCGCCACTTTTCCGCCGGGATCATGGGCAAAGATACTCTTGCCCTCAGCACTGATTTCTTTTGCACGGACAGAATGGGGAATCTCACTGGCAAACACCTTGATTTTACTCCCATAGGTGTCACGCAGCAAGGCGCTGATTTCCTTTGCAAAATTTGTGCGGCTGTCTACCATCGTCAGCAGAATACCATCTATCTGTAGCTTGGGATTGATCTGCCGCCGTACTTTGGATACGGTTTGCAGCAGCTGCTCCAAGCCTTTTGCCGGAAGATATTCAGCCTGGACAGGAATGATGATACGGTTGGCGGCAGCAAGGGCATTGACCGTCAGCATACCCAGGGAAGGCTGGCAGTCGATCAGAATGTGGGTGTACTGCCGCTTCACGGTATCCAGATATTGCCGCAGGATCGTCTCCCGGCTCATAGCGTTTACCAAAGAGACTTCCATGCCGGACAGCTCGATGTTGGAGGGCATGAGGTCAATCCCTTCCTCATGGTGCAGTATACCCTCACCGGGAGCAATGGGCTGGTCCATCAATACTTTGCCCATCATATTGGAGAGCGTAGTGGGCAGTTCGTCCGGCTTATGGTGGCCCAGGCTGATAGAAAGCGATGCTTGGGGGTCTGCGTCCACAGCGAGAACTTTTTTGCCTGCCTGAGCCAGTCCTACGCCGAGGTTGGCACAAGTTGTCGATTTACCTACGCCTCCTTTTTGGTTTACAACAGCGATGATTTGTGCGCTCATAACACAGTTTCCTTTCTTACTCGTTACATATTCATCACTCCTTGAAGCGATAGGGGAGTTTCCCGCCGCCGGGCTGACTGTTGTACTTCTTCCAAAGCACACGGGCATACCGCAAGGCGGCGCGGTTGGTGCTGAAATCTGTTTTGCCGCGCCGGATTACTTCCTCCGGGTCAATATTCGACAGCCGCTTAATGGCTGTCCGGTCCACCAGTTCCGTTTCATAGGTTTTCAGGAACAGCGCCATGCCGGAGAGAAAACCGGCCCGCAGAGAACTCGGCGCTCCCGACCAGGCCGCGCTGGTCAGATGCAGCATCCGGTTAAAGGCCGCACCGCCCAGCAGACGGTAGGCGTTGATGACCGACCGGACTGATATGACCTCATAATTACTGGGGATTCGCTTGCCCAACGCCCATGTAAAACCATTGTCCAGCAGCAGCCGCTGAATCTCCATAATCTCCGGGTTGCTGCCAGCTTCAAGAAGGGCGTTGGTGGCCTGGGCCGCGTTCAGCTGCTCCCTGGCGTGGTCCAGCTCCCAGCATAGTTCCGCTTCTTCTTCATAGGTGATGCTATGCTTATAACAGATATGATCGACCCGGCCAAGTAAAGAACCCCGGAACCCTTTGCTATCAAAGGATTCCGGGGATTTTTGGTGCTTTAGCGTAAAAAAACCCCCGGTTCTACCGGGGGAATAAAAAGCT
>CAMWQV010000685.1 GCA_947176425.1 uncultured Clostridia bacterium | reverse complement strand
CAATAAAAAAGACGCTGCCGATTTCCTGCGTCAGAAAATCAAGCAGCATAAAGCTCCGGCAGTTGTGGATGTCCTGCACACACGTTATCCCCAGAGCGGCAAAAAACAGCTCTGCCGCAGTATTGCCGGACGCAAAGCCCCGCTCAGCACCTGCGCCGTATTCGACACCGTTTCCGCTGCCGCACTTTATGACGCCGTATACCTGGGCAAGCCGGTCACGCATCGGGTTGTGACTGTATCCGGTTCCGGCGTGGCAGAACCGAAAAACCTGCTCTGTCCAATCGGTACGCCCATCCGTTTTCTGCTGGACGCCTGCGGCGGAGTGGACCCCAAAACCTCTAAAATCCTGATAAACGGTCCGATGACGGGATATGCCCAATATGATATGGACGCGCCTGTGGAAAAAAATACAGCGGCGGTCCTTGCTTTCTGCAAAGGCGAAGGCCGCGTCTCTGCACATACCGCCTGTATTCGGTGCGGCCGGTGCGCCGGTATCTGCCCGGAGGGTCTGGAACCGCTTTTCCTCTATCAATACCAAGACCGTCTGGATTTGCTGGAAAAGTTCGGTATTCTTAAGTGTACCGAATGCGGTATGTGTTCCTATGTCTGCCCGGGGCGGGTCGAGCTTACACAGTCTTTCCGGGCCGGAAAACAGAAAATTTCAGCAAAGAAGGGAGACAGCGGCACATGAACTATAAAAATCTAAATTTGACCGGCTCCGCCGCTCCCCATATCCATACTAAGACCAGCACCCGGCATATTATGGGCGAGGTCCTGACTGCATTGCTGCCCGCGCTGGGATTTGCGGTGTTTCATTCCGGTATCCGCGTGCTGGTCAATGTGCTGGTATCCGCCGCCGGGTGCTGCGTATTTGAACTGCTGTACCGTGCCATACTGAAGCGGGATGTGACAATCGGAGATCTCAGCGCCGTTGTAACCGGTGTCCTGATCGCTTTTTCCTGCCCGGTCACAACCCCCTATGAACTGCTGCTTTTGGGAGACTTCTTTGCTGTTGTTATCATAAAGCAGCTCTTCGGCGGTATCGGGAAAAATCTCCTGAATCCCGCGCTTTCCGCCCGCGCCCTTCTGCTTTTATGGAGCGGACACGGGCAGATGTCGCTTTTCCTGGAACCACGCAGTACTGTTCCGCTTTGGGGCGTGCTGGATGCCGTCTCGTCTCCGACGCCTATGCTGTTCCTGCGTCAAAACAATTTGGCTGGCCTTCAGGAACAATACAGCTTGCCGGAAATGCTGGCAGGTCTGACCAGCGGCGCTGCCGGGGAAGTATGTACGCTGCTCCTGCTGGCTGGCGGCCTGTATCTGACCGCACGCCGGGTGATCTCCTGGCGCATCCCTGCCGGCTATCTGGGTACGGCGGCAGTCCTGCTGTTTCTCTTTCCGCGGGGCAATGCTCCCCTCATATGGACGCTTTACAATCTGACCGGCGGCGGTCTGATGCTGGCGGCGGTCTTTATGGCAGCTGATCTTACAACTTCCCCCGTCCGTCCGCTCTGCCAGCTGATTTATGGCGCGGGGTGCGGCGTGCTTACCGTTCTGCTGCGCTATTTCGGCTTCGGCAGCGAGGGAATCTGTGCCGCTGTCCTCCTGATGAATCTAACCGCCCGCCCCCTGGACCGGTATCTGCGTCCCGGCGGACTGGAGGACCTGAAACAAACGCTGCAAAATCTGCGCCTAAAACGTTCTCTATAATCTTATCCCCCGCAGAACGCCATTTGCAGGCACCGCTGGAATAACTGCCAGTATGTCAGCCTTGCTACGGCCTGCTCGGTCACAATCGGAAGCGCGGCAAGCAGTTCTCCGTTGGATGTTACTGCCATACGCCCTACCTGCTGGCCTGCTTCCCCCGGCGCGGCAAGCTCCTCCTCCATCTCGATCTGTACTTCGATTCCGCTGGCTTTTGCCTTCGTGGTCAGAAATGTATTGTCTCCTTCCAGCCGTGTTTTGACAAAATTCTTTTCCCCTAATGTGACCGGTATTTCCCGCAAAGGTTCCGGCGGGTCGGCTGTCACCAGCGCATAGGCCGCAAAACCGTAATTCAAGAGCACTTTTGCGCTCTCAAAACGCTGGGGAGATGTGGGCGCTTTCAGAATCACCGCGATCAGTTCCATACCGCCCCTCTCCGCTGTAGCCGACAGGCAGTATTGCGCGGTACTGGTGCTGCCGGTCTTCAAGCCTGTCGCGCCCTCGTAGAAACGGATCAGCTTATTCGTATTGCTGAGACTGGATTCCCCGTTTCGGAGTGTGTCCATCCAGATGGTTGTAAAACGGCGGATATCCGGATGGTTCAGAATCAATTCCCGGCTCATGACCGCAATATCATGGGCGCTGGTCACATGGCCGGACGCCGGAAGGCCCGTCGGATTTACAAAATGCGTATCCGTCATCCCCAGCTCCAACGCACGGGCGTTCATGCGGTCCACAAACGCCTCCATACTCCCCGCCAGATGCTCCGCCAGCGCAACGCTGCAATCATTTGCCGAGACCACGCACACCGCTTTCAGCATATCCTCTACGG
>CAMWQV010000684.1 GCA_947176425.1 uncultured Clostridia bacterium | reverse complement strand
GTTGCAGCCCAGCTGGGGGACCTGAGTTTTTCATTGATCAAACGTGAATTTGGAATCAAGGATTACGGTCATATTTTTTTAGAACACGGCGGCGTGCTGGACCGCTTTGACAGTGTGATCTTTGTCGCGCCGGTGCTGGGGATCGTTCTGCCGCTGCTGCGGATGCTGTAAAGGCCGGTTTCACGAAAAGTTCACAGAAAATTCCTATGTACTTTAGATTAGAAGTGTAAATTCTATTTTTGAAGGAGGGCGTATGACAAAAGCAGTTTCCATTTTAGGCTCTACCGGGTCTATCGGAAAACAGACGCTGGAAGTCTGTACGGAACTTGGAATCAAAGTAGCCGCGCTGACTGCACACAGCAATGTGGAGCTGATGGAACAGCAGGTGAGACAGTACCATCCCCAACTGGCGGTACTTTATCAGTTAGAGGCGGCGCTGGAACTGGCGCGGCGGCTGTCCGATGTGGATGTGAAGGTGGTCTATGGACTGTCCGGCGTGATTGAGGCCGCGGAACTGCCGGAGAGTGATACCGTAGTGACGGCTGTGGTAGGGATGATCGGTTTGCAGCCGACACTGGCCGCAGTTCGTCTGGGGAAGCGGGTGGCGCTGGCAAACAAAGAAACGATGGTGTGCGCCGGTGAACTGGTTATGGACGCCGCGCACCAGTACGGCGCGGAGATCATCCCTGTAGACAGTGAGCATTCCGCAATTTTTCAGTGTTTGCAGGGGTGCCGGAACCGTTCGGAGGTTAAACGGATGATCTTGACCTGTTCCGGCGGACCGTTTTTTGGACTGAGCCGTGAGGAGATGTCGCAGAAGACCTGTGCGGATGCGCTGTGTCATCCAAACTGGAGCATGGGAGCAAAAATAACGGTCGATTGCGCTTCGCTGATGAACAAGGGATTAGAGTATATTGAAGCTATGCGGCTGTTTGATGTACCGCCGGAACAGATTTCTGTGGTGATTCACCGGCAGAGTATCATACACTCTATGGTGGAGTACCGGGACGGCGCGGTGCTGGCACAGATGGGGACGCCTGATATGCGTCTGCCGGTCCGCTATGCACTGACTTATCCGAACCGTGCAATTTCCGCACTGCCGCCGCTGGATTTGCTGTCCTGCCCGCCGCTGACGTTTCAGGCGCCGGATTTGGAGGCGTTTCCCTGCCTGCAAATGGCGATGATGTGCGCCAAGACCGGCGGTACCAGCTGTACGGTCCTGAACGCTGCCAATGAAGCCGCTGTCGGGCGTTTCCTGCGGGAAGAGATATCTTTTGGACAGATACCGGATTTGGTCGAACGCGCTTTGCAGACGGTTCCGGTGATATCAACTCCGGCTTTGGAGGATATACTGGAAGCAGAACAGCGTGCGAGGGAGTGCGCGGAACGGTAACTTATATGAATTAGGAAGGAAGCATGATCAATGTATATTATCCTGGCCATTCTCTTGTTTGGAGTCCTCATTGCCGCCCATGAGTGGGGACACTTTATCGCCGCACGGTTATGCGGAGTGACGGTTCATGAATTTGCAATCGGTATGGGTCCGGCTGTCTGGAAACGGATGGGTAAAAAGGGAACGCAGTTCTCAATCCGCGCCCTGCCAATCGGCGGGTACTGTGCGCTGGAGGGGGAGGAAGAAGAATCCGACGACCCCCACAGCCTGAATAATCAAGGATTTTGGAAAAAAGTGCTGGTATTTGCCGCCGGCGCAATGATGAATTTCCTGGTAGGCGTTTTGATTCTTTTGATTTTGAATTGCCAGGCCGGTGGGTTTACGGTTCCGGTCATCAGCGGCACCGCGCCGGAGTTTGAGAGCGTAAACAACGTGAGTTTGCAGGAAGGAGACATATTTTACTCCATCAACGGCTCCCGTGTGTATATGACGAGCGATGTAGAGCTGCTGCTGTCGCTGGCGAACCGTCAGCCTATCGACTTGGTAGTGCTGCGGGACGGGGAGAAGGTTGAACTGAAGGATCTTCCGGTTCGGACCTACACGGACAGTACCAGCGGCGGAACTTATAAGGGATACGGTCTTTACCGCAGTGTCACGGTGCAGGAGGCTACGCTGGGACTGAAATTGAAATATACTTGGTACAATGCGATTGATTTTGTACGGATTGTCTGGTACAGTCTGAAGATGCTGGTCACTGGCAGCGCGGGGGTGACGGATCTCTCCGGACCGGTGGGAATCGTGTCAACAATCAATGACGTGGGCGTTCAGAGCGTGACGGTTTGGGCTGCGTTGGAGAATATCGCTTATTTCGGCGCTATGATCGCGGTGAATCTGGCGGTAATGAACCTGCTGCCGGTCCCTGCGCTGGACGGCGGACATATCATGTTTTTAGTGATCTCCGTTATCTCTGAGAAGATTTTCCGGAAAAAAGTACCGCTCAAGTATGAAGCAGCTGTTAATATGGTGTTTTTTGCGCTGCTGATGGGATTGATGCTCTTTGTGACATTCAATGATGTCAGAAAGCTGATCAGCTGAGATAGGAGGGATTGCTGTGACGAAACAGATTTATGCTGGGAATGTCCCGATT
>CAMWQV010000683.1 GCA_947176425.1 uncultured Clostridia bacterium | reverse complement strand
GGGGCAAATGATAAAGGAAATCCTTGACGCATCAAGAGCTGAGTTCGCCGGAGAGCAGGAACGGACAGAATTCCTGGTGACAGATGTCATTAACGCTGTGATAGAGCCTTATCAAATGATTGCAAAGGCTAAGGGTATCTGTATTGAGGTTGATTCCGATCATCCTTCCACAGTACACCTGCCGCGGGGAATGCTGGAAAAAGCAGTTTCCAACATTTTGGCAAATGCGGTTTCCTATACAAAACCGGATGGCATGATTTATATTTCTTGCAGCGGACGGCAGCTTGCGGTAGAAAACGAGTGTGTACCCATACCGCCGGAACACTTGGTCCACATTTTTGAACCGTTCTACCGGCCCGATTATGGCCGCGACCGTGCGTCGGGAGGGAACGGCCTGGGGCTGTATCTGGTAGCTACGACACTAAAGTCGCTGAATATTTCTTACCAATTTGTCCCGTCCGATGATATAAACGGTATGTCCTTCCAAATTTCTTTTTGACAGAAAAGCAGATTTCATATTAGATACACACAACGCCCATACTGGTTACACATACGGCTGTTAAGATACCTCCATCACATTTGATAGGAGGTATCTTTTTTGAACGTTTTGACACGGGCCGTTCTCTATGACACACGGAAAATCGGGAAAAGCCTGACCCTGTTCCTGCTGTTTGTGTTGATTACCCTTTTCGTCACAATCAGCTTTTCCGTATTGAGCGCGACACAGGCCGCAGCTGCCAGCCTGCGGGAAACGGTTGGAGCATCTTTCACTATGCGTGGAAATCCGATGGAATTCAGCACAGACGGAACGGATTATACGATGCAGTTTGCTCCCATTTCTCAGCAGGACATTGACTTGATTATGGGCAGCAGCGAGATCAAAGCCTGCAATGCCCAGCAGTCGGCCACTGCATCGGCCAGCAGTTTTATCTTCCCTTCCGGTATGCCGTCCGGCGCGATTTCCGCAAATACGGCATCAGCCTGGAACCGCAATTTTATCAACGGCATTCTGACATTAGCTGAGGGGCGGCATATCACCACCGAAGACCAACACGCAGCCCTGATCAGCCGGGAGCTGGCAGAGGAAAACGAATTACAGATCGGCAGCGACTTGTCGTTCACAGATCCATACGAAACCGTCAAAGTTATCGGGATTTATGAGAGCGATGCAAGCATGGAATTTGACGCCGACACCATTTTCACAGATCATGATACCTCTTGGGCCTTAGCGCAGAGTGTGGACAAGACCTATTCGGGGCGGGTGGATTTCTTTGTCACCGATCCGGCTAGACTGCAAGCTGTCATGGAACAGGTCAAGCAAGCTGTACCGCTCCAATGGGAGGACTACACGCTCCAAGAAAATACGGCGGAGTATGACGCTATTGCCTGCCAGCTTTCAACCATTGGACGCCTTACCACCCTGTTGATCGTCTCGGTTATTACGGTCAGCATCATCGTCCTCTTTCTGATACTCGCCATGCGTATCCGGGGCCGTGTCCATGAAGTTGGCGTTCTGCTGGCAGTTGGCATTAGCAAGGGACACATCATATCACAATTTCTCATTGAGATAACGGCCATCCTGCTTTTGGCAATTCTGGTTTCCGGCCCGATCAGTTACTTTGCGGCAATGCGGCTTGGGGTATTCTTGCGGGACATGGTTGGGATAATCGGCATTGATTTTCCTGTTTGGAGGTTACTGCTGCAATATGTGGTTGAACTGCTTGCCGCAGTTGTTGGTGTGATAGTCGCCGCATATCCGATTTTTCAGCTTCAACCTAAAGAAATTCTATCAAAAATGAGTTAAGGAGGACACAAAGATGATAAAGAGAGCATTTTTCTACACGACCAGGAAAAGAGGAAAGTCGCTGATCCTGCTGCTGGCCCTGTTTGTTATGGCCACTTTTGTCCTGACCGGACTTTCCATCCTGGCGGCGGCAGACCAGTCTGCACTGAGCCTGCGGCAGTCCGTTGGTGGGAGTATCAAGCTGGAGCTGGACAAAGACAACAGCCGAAACTGGACCTATCAACAGGGCGTTGGCGGTATGATGGTAGGCTATACAGGTACGCCAATCACTGACGCGGATATTGAAAAGGTCATGGGTGTCAAAGGCATCTACAGCTACAACGGTGTGGGTGACGGCAGCGTTTTTGCAATGGATTTTTCCTTTATCTCTGGCTTCAGTTTCGGGCCGGGAAGCGATTACAGCCGGCTTCCCTCTGTTTCAAACTCCGAGTATTTCAACTACTTCCGGCGCGGTGCGTTCAAGCTGGTCGAGGGCCGGCATATCACCCCAGAGGACGATCACTCTGTCTTGATTAGCACAGCGCTTGCTGAAAGAAACGATTTGAAACTGGGCGATACCATTACCGTGCAATGCTGTTATGATGCTGGCGGTTACCCCAATGTATCGCTGAAAATTGTCGGGATTTATGAAAGCACATTGGATGATGGGGGATTTACCACTACGTCAACGGACAAGCGCAACCGCCTGATTATCGACCACAAGGCCATGCAGGAGATCATGATGCACGATGTTATCCAGTATGACAATGGTGT
>CAMWQV010000682.1 GCA_947176425.1 uncultured Clostridia bacterium | reverse complement strand
CCGATGTGGAGGATTTGTCGGAGCTGCTGGGCCTGAATGTGGACACGCTGGAGGGGCTTCTCCTGCTGGCGGAGACGGGAGACGAGGATGTGCTGGAACCGCTGGATGACGCGATTTATTCTGTCGTGTCTGCGTTCCGCACCATTCTGGAAGGAGCAGAATAAGGGAGATATGAGTGATGAAGCTGACCAATATGGAACGGGAAACTATCATCAATTTCAATGAAGCAGAACGGACAGCCAACATCTACACCCATAATCCAGTGTTAAAAGCCCAGCTTCAGGAACTCTGTCGGAAGTATCCCGATCAGGTACGCCAGACCGCCACCAACGCTTGGGGCGGTCTGACCTTCGAGCTGTCCAAAAAGTGGCTGCGGGTAAAGCCGCCCTGTGTCCTTTCTCCTGCGCAGAGGGCTGTATTGGACAAAATGAATCAAAAGCGAAAATAAATTTTTCGTACTTCAAGTCCCCCTTGCGTTTTTCTGCCATATCGTGTATGATTTAGTGGAAGGAGAGGTGTGTCCTGTGGAACTGAAAGATACAAAAACCGCTGAAAATCTTCATAAAGCCCTGGCGGGAGAGTCTATCGCACGGAATAAGTATACTTATTTTGCCCAATTTGCCCGCGCCCAGGGAGATACTGATGTGGCGGACGCTTTTGAACAAATGGCAAAAAACGAAATGACGCACGCAAAGTTTTGGTTTGAACTGCTTTATGGCAAACCTGAAAGCACCAAAGACTGTCTGATTCAAGCGGCCCAGGGGGAATACGATGAGTGGCATGATATGTACCCCGACTTTGCCCGTCAAGCGCGGGAGGATGGGCTGGAGGATGTGGCGGTTATGTTTGAACGTATCGCCGCTATTGAGCGCAGCCATGAAAACCGTTTTCTGACATTGCTGGCCAAGTTGAACCAAACACCACCGGAACAAGCCGCCGCACCTGGCCGTGTGGAATCTTCTGCGCCGCTTCAGAAGAAAGAAGGTTACCGCTGTCAGTTCTGCGGCGCGGTGTTGGAAAACCGGCCAGACGTATGCCCGGTGTGTCAAGCAATCGGGGCGTTTGAATTGGTTGAGTATTACGAATAAGGGAGATTACATCGTATGAAGCATAAGGTAAAAGTCACGGTCCTTGATAAAAAGCTATATCCAGAATTGCAGCAGCAATATTGCACAGACCCCGATTCCGGTATGTGTCCCTGCTATAATGTTGGGGATGAGTTTATGTTTTATCGGGATGATGAGCGGGATGATTTCTGGCATGTAGGACTGGATACGCTGATAAAAACCGATGCAGACCCCGATCAGGTAGCAGGCGGACCGAAAATGCCCTTCTGCTCTGAGGCTTGGGACGCTATTGCCCGATATATCTACACCGGACTACAGGGTGGTTCGATCATGAAAGGCTGGATGAAGGAAGAAAATACGATGATTACCTGTTGTTCCGATGGCACACGCCCGGTTATCTTCAAAATCGAGCGAATCGACTACGAATAACAAGGCGTTGAATTTTTCGATGGAATGGCATTACCCGGAGAAGGACGGTTTAGACCTCTTTCTCCGGGCTTTTCTTTGCCTTTTTACGCTTTGGAGCTACAGAATTATAGCTTAAATCCAGTAAAGGGATGATGGTATCATCAGGAATTGTTTCATCCAAAAGAATGGAAATCCATGTAGATTTGTTCATATGATATGCAGGGAAAAAACCGTTTTCGGACAGCAATGACCCAAGCATAACCGGACTGCATTTTACATTCAGAACATCAACCATCTGGGCTTCGTCAAAGCCCAATTTGTTTTTTGACACGTTCATGATAATGGCATACCATTTTCTGCTGCCGGGATGCCTGAATACGGAGATGTCTGGAGATTTTACCCAAAGATGCTCCGCTTCGCTTCCGTATGTATCCTGCATCAGTTTCTCGATACGTTTCCTTTGTGAACGCTGGCACATTGATATTCCCCCTGAATTGAGATGTTCTGCTGCTATTCTACCACATATGGTAAATCCCAACAAGATCATCTATTGAATTTTACTACGAAATGGAGGTTATACATGGCAACAAAATTACAGCAAGTATCCGAGTTGGCCGGTCAGACTGCCAAAGCCGTTACACAGGACGTAGCCAGCTGAAAGTATCAGATAAAACGTGATAATGTCTGATTGCCGCTTGCTCATGTTCTATTACAGTGCTATAATGCCATAAAACAGTTATTACATAACGGGGGCAACCGATGAACAAGAAGTCAAACACACCCAAGTGGGCAAAGCAAAAGAATAAAAAGGCACGTCATGATGCGCGTATCCGTATGGCCCGTCAATGGCTTGCCGCATATGATGGAACAGGAAAGCACATTGTTCACGCATACCGCAAAAAGTTTAAGGTAGATATTACAACTGCCCTTAATGATTTGGGTGAGATCGATGCATTAACTGCGGAACAATTAGCTGTGAAGCGGCAGGCAGAGGAAGTCCGGCAGAGAAATCTGCGGCGCGAAAAGGAGGAAAAGGCACTGCGAGACTTTTATGACCGCTTTTCTGATTCCAACGATCAGTTT
>CAMWQV010000681.1 GCA_947176425.1 uncultured Clostridia bacterium | reverse complement strand
GCACCAGCATAAACGCGCACTCGCTTTAACTGCCAGAAAACTGGTTCGGTTGGTCTTTCGACTGCTGAAGGACAACCGCCTGTATATCCCGCCGGAAGGCTGAGCTGACGCTTGCCCCTCCGACGAATGAGGCCCTGCTTTGATTTTTCAAAAATTTCTGTGGGCAGGGCTTGGGGTGCTGTTGCCTTTTTATCTCCTGATACGCCGCTCCGCCGCCCCTTTCCTTGAAATTTTTCGTTCTTTTCCTCTTGACTTCATACCATTAGACTTTCTGTTTTTTGAGCATCTGTGCCTGCACCTGAATTAAATCTATACATATGCCAATTATAACCGATTTAACCAGCTATTTCAACAGGAATTGCTGAACAGACTGGGCGGATTTCACCTCTACATATAGTAAAATTGTATGCGAATGGGGTGATAGCCAATGGCTGAGAAAAATGAGTTCATCCAGCGTCTGGTTGATCTGCGGCTGAAAAAAGGCGTTTCTGCGAGGGATATGAGTCTGTCTCTCGGACAAAGTGCCGGTTATATCAACAACATTGAGAATGGCGTCAACTATCCGTCTATGACCGTCTTTTTCTATATCTGCGACTATCTTGGAATCAGTCCGAAGGAGTTTTTCGATACAGACACAGCGAATCCGACAAAGGCTCACGCCCTCCTTGCTGCGGCTCAGGGGCTAAGCGATGAGCAGCTGGATCACCTGATTGCAATCGCTGGAGATTTGAACCGAGCATGAATTGCTCCGATATAGACAGGCGGTGTCAGCAAATTTATGCTGAAGCTGCCTGTTTATATTTCTGTAGCCTGCAAAGCAGCAAATTTTTCCCGCAGTATCCTATCAAAATTTGTCCTTCCATCTGTGCTTCGCTTATCTTGCTAATATCCATGCAATCCCAGCTGCCGTGCGCTGGACTGCGTTTTTGAAATGGTTTCCTGGATTGAGCTGATAGGTTGTTTCGATCCCTTTCTGTTGATAAAAAGTATGAATCGCTTCTGTGTGTTCCTGCACTGTTTTCAGAGAAGGATTCTTCGTTCTGCACTCCTGGTCCCCCAGGGATAAATACAGACGATCCGGGATTATTTTCATATCGCGGGCAAAAACATAGTCTCGAAAGCCCGGAAACCAGAGGGAGCCGGATATACTGGCTGCCCTTGAAAAAAGTTCTGTCTGATACATGGCATACAGAGCAAACAGTCCGGCCAGGGAATATCCAGCAAGACCGCGCCACAAAATCTCTCCCGGTACCAGCTTTTCAGCCTCTGGCATAATTGTTTCGGTCAGAAGCTCCAGATACGCATCTGCTCCCCCTGTGCAGGGAGTGTCATTCCTGGAGATAAGAGGAATATCCCACGGAGCCATATCGTGATTCCACTCCAGCCCGCTGATGGCTACAAGGGTATGTTCCGAGACATGGCCGGCGCGCAATGTTTGGTACACTCTGTCCCCCTCTTTCTGAAAAGTGTTCAGATAGATAGTGGGACGATTAGGTATGGCACTTGGATAGACTTCGATCTCTTTACCGGATATATGAAACCGGTGTTTATGGATACCAGCATTCATTTTGGGTTCGCCTCCTGTTGACTTTTCCTGATACAGAAATTATACTGTTTCCAACAGGGAAATCAAGTGCGGAGAAATTTGATACAGGGTATTAAGATATGTATATGGTCAAAAAATAGGAGGCGGTATTGTGGCAGTATTTCACATCACGTTTATTTCCGAAAGCTTGGGGCGCTCCGTCCCGCTGGTGGTCATCCTGCCTACGGATAAGGTGTATCTTCCAGGGATGCCCCGGCGAGAGGAGGGCAAACCCTATAAGACACTATATCTGCTGCACGGCATCATTGGGAGTTGCACGGACTGGCTGTACGGCACCCGCATTCAGCGGTATGCTGAGGAGCGGGATCTCGCCGTGGTCATGCCCAGCGGGGACAATGGGATGTACCTGGATCAAGCTGTAGACAAATATGGCCAGTACATTGGCCAGGAGTTGGTTCAATTCACACGGCGCACCTTTCCCCTGTCCCATAAGCGAGAGGATACCTTTATCGGCGGTTTGTCCATGGGCGGCTTCGGTGCTATGCGCAATGGCTTGAAGTACCACGACACCTTTGGTGCGATTATCTCTCTTTCCGGTGCGTTTGTGCTGGACGAAACCGTCCTGACCCCGGTAGAACATCCCAAGTTCCCCACGGACACCATGGAGTACCGCCGCCAGATCTACGGTGAGGATCTGGAAACGGCTCTGGTCAGCGACCGCAACCCCAAATATCTGGTGGAAACACTGACCAATGCTGGGATCGACTTCCCGAAGATCTATATGGCCTGCGGCAGTGAGGATTTCCTGCTGGAGTGCAACTTGGCTTTCCGCTCGGTATTGCTGGAGCATCAGGTGCCCCATGTTTTTGAAGTAGGCCCTGGCAGCCACGAATGGGATTTTTGGGACGCCTACGTGAAGAAGGCGTTGGATTGGCTGCCGCTGGAGGAAGCGGCTGCCGGAAGAATGTCAATTATACACATCTCCGAGCCCACGAGCCCTCGATACAGAACGT
>CAMWQV010000680.1 GCA_947176425.1 uncultured Clostridia bacterium | reverse complement strand
GCGGGACAGTATGTGACAGGCTCCTGCGTAAACATGGTCCTGGCAGTTTCCGCTTTGACCGGCGGGCTGTGGTGCGGCGTGACCGTCGCGCTGCTGTCTCCGTTTTTCGCGTTTCTGCTGGGGATCGGCCCGCAGCTGCTGCCCATCGTTCCCACGATTGCGGTGGGAAATCTGGTGTTCGTTCTTATCCTCCGCTTTATGGCCGGACAGGGCGAACTGACCGTTGTCCGCAGAGGCGCGGGCTGGCTGACAGCGGCAATCTGTAAAGCGCTGGTCTTATATTTACTGGTTGTCCAGCTGCTCTGCCGGGCGCTGACGCTGCCCGAACCGCAGGCTGCCAAATTTACCGCAATGTTCTCCTGGCCGCAGCTGGTGACGGCTCTCATAGGCGGCGGTCTGGCGCTCCTGGCCGCTCCGGTTCTCAGCAAAGCTGTCAAACGTCAGACTGCATAAATCCGCGCTATATTACATTCGTGTAACATTGAAAAGTTCCCTCTTTACAGAACGGGAAAAATCGGGTATACTATCAGAATAACAAAAAGGAACAGGAGGGTGGTGCAGGAGTGGAGGACTTCACCCGTAAATTTGATTTCGTTGTCGATCAGGACGCAGAGATCCATCGTATTATGCTTACGGTATATCAGGCTCTGGAGGAAAAAGGGTATAACCCGGTCAATCAGATTGTAGGCTACATCCTCTCCGAAGACCCGACATATATCACCAACCATAATCAGGCCCGCACAATGATCCGCAAAGTGGACCGCGATGAACTGCTTCAGATCTTGGTCCGAAACTATCTTTCCAAATAATCAACTCCCCCGGGATTTGGCATCTCGGGGGAGTTGTCTTATTTCTGTCTGTGCAGTACGGTGATCTCAATGACGCCGGTCACACTGTCGGAAGCCGCCTCGCCTGTAAACACAATCTCAATCTGATCCCCAGGCAGAATCTGCGGCAGCTCCGCTAACCCGTCCGTCGGAACTGTAACCCGGTCCGCTACCGTCCAGAACTCGTTCCCCGGCAGCGGAACGACCAGCAGATAACCCTCCCCGGCCTCCAGCACGTCAGCGGTAAAACAATGTTCCGTAAATACTTCAAATATTTCTTCCGGTTCTGCCGTATCGCCCATATCCGCGCCGCCGACCAGCTCCGGACTCTCAGCCGTAGGCGCGGCATTATCTGAGAAGGCGCCGGTCTCCGCGCCGCCGGACATACTGCCCAGGCCGGGCAGGAAATTCCAGCCCAGATAGACTGTAACGAAATTCCAGCCAAGACAGACTGTCAGCAAAAAGCCCGCCGCCAGTCCCGCGTAACGTTTCCATCTGCTGTGCCGCCGGAACACATAGTTCTGCGCCTCCTCAATCAGCTCCGCCCGAATACAGGTGATTCCGTCAAAAAACACATCGCTCATACCGTTACTCCCTCTTTTTCCAGATACCGCCGCAATCCATCCCGCAGACGGTGCAGGCGTTTGGTAAGTACGTTGGGACGAACGCCTGCTTCTTCCGCCAGCAGCTTAACGGCATCCCCGTTCCAGTACCGGCGGATGAACAGGACCCGGCTTTCCGTTTCCAACTCCTCCAGCCAGTCGCTGATGAGTTCTCCCAGCGCGTTGGCGTCCGCCGTGCGCTGTACGCTCTCCGGCGCCGGCACGCACTCCTCCAGCTCGCTCAGCAGCACCTCCGCCCCGCCAAAACGTTTCTGTGCGTGGGCGCTGCGGTAACGGCTGATGGAGAAATTCCGGATAATGGTCCCCAAATAAGCCCGCAGGCTCCGCGGACGCTGGGGCGGCATGGTGTCCCAGCATCGGCCATAAGTGTCGTTCACACATTCCTCGCTGTCTTGATAGCTGTGCAGGATATTCATAGCGATCCGGTGGCAGAACGCTCCGTATTTGTCATCTGTGCAGCGGATGGCATCCTCGTCCCGCTGCCAATAGAGTTCTATGATCTGCGCGTCCTCCATAACGCTGTCCCTCCCTTCACTATCCATAGACGCAATATCCGGACGGTTATGCCGCGGGAGGTTCATATTACTTCAAGTACTTACCCAGGACCTCTAAGAACAGGTCAATATCAATCGGCTTTGCGATATGGGCGTTCATACCGTTTTTCAACGCCGCCTCTTTATCCTCCTCCATCGCGTTTGCGGTCATGGCGATAATAGGCAGGTCCTTTACATCCTTTCGGGGCAGGGCGCGGATCGTTCTGGCAGCCTCATAACCATCCATCACCGGCATCTGCACGTCCATCAGGATTGCGTCAAAATAGGATTCCTCTACTTGCTGCATCATATCCACCGCGTCAGTTCCATCCGGCGCAGACTCGACAACAAATCCGGTTTCTTCCAAAATGGCCTCGGCAATCTCCCGGTTCAGCTCGTTGTCCTCCACCAGCAGAATCCGCTTCCCGCTGAAATCCGCCTGTGTCCAGGAAATTTCCTCCTCCTCTTTTTCGATCAGGTTGTTGGCTGCCAGCAGAGAGGCTTTCAGGTCGGACATAAACAGGGGCTTCGCACAGAACGCCGTGACACCCGCGTCGTTTGCGTCTTCCTCAATATC
>CAMWQV010000679.1 GCA_947176425.1 uncultured Clostridia bacterium | reverse complement strand
GTTGACGGCGTCCTGAATGACATAGCGGGCAAGGGCGCAGATCCGTTCGGAACGCATGGGATTGCGCTTGTAGGGCATGGCGGAGGACCCAATCTGGCTTTTCTCGAACGGCTCCTCCATCTCCTCAAATGACTGGAGCAGGCGGAGATCCGTGGCGAATTTGCAGGCGGACTGTGCGATTCCGGACAATGCACCCAGAAAATAGGCGTCCACTTTACGGGAATAGGTCTGTCCGGAGACGGCGGTCCATTTGCCGAAACCCACCTGTTCCGCAACGAGCCGCTCCAGCGTCTTGACTTTTTCCTCGTCGTTATTGAACAGCTCCATAAAACTGGCCTGTGTGCCTGTGGTGCCTTTGACGCCCCGGAGACGGAGCGCGGAGAGCTGGTACTCCAGATTTTCCATATCCATTACCAGCTCATTCATCCACAGAGCTGCCCGTTTGCCGGCGGTGGTCAGCTGGGCAGGCTGCAAATGCGTATAGGCCAGACAGGGCAGGTCCTTATACTTCTCCGCAAAACCGGCAAGATTCCGCAGCACCTGGGCCGCCTTGCGCAGCACCAGTTTAGAAGCGTCACGCAGGATGATAACGTCTGTGTTGTCCCCCACATAGCAGGATGTCGCGCCCAAATGAATGATTGCCTCCGCGTCGGGACACTGTCTGCCGTAGGCGTAGACATGGCTCATAACATCGTGGCGCACCTGCCGTTCCCGCTCCTCCGCCACGTCATAATTGATATCTTCGGCATGGGCTTCCAGCTGCTCAATCTGCTGGTCCGTGATATCCAGGCCCAGCTGTTTCTCGGCCTTTGCAAGCGCAATCCACAGCTTCCGCCAAGTACGGAATTTGTTGTTGTCCGAAAACAGATACTGCATTTCCCGGCTGGCATAGCGGGTTGAAAGCGGGGAAATATAGCTGTCACGGTTTTTTTCCATGGTTTCTGCTCCTTCCCCTCAGCGCCAGATGGAATCTGTACCTTTCCGGCAGATAGTCCCTGTATGCTTGTTTTTGATAACAGTATCGGTAAAACCGTTCCGCAGGTCGATATACTGCACGAACAGCGATACTTTGTTGTCCTCATTCATCGCGTCCCACAATTCCTCAGCTAACGCCGCGGCATCGGGAGCGGTGACAGTCACTTTGATTGGTTCTCCCGCAAATGAGGGCAGCGGGTCGCCGTCGCCCTGGTAGGTGCTGATAAAGTGGCCCGTGTTGGCCCGGCAGGTATACTCGAAAAACTGACGGCAGCAGCCCGCCTCCTCCTGATACTTCAGGATGGAGAGGTTATAGTCGCCGTTCCGCTTCAATACGCCGGAAATGCGGGGGGTATAATTGGGATGGTCCGGCTCATACTCACGGGTACGCAGGGCGCAGACATAGCACTCGCCCTTTTCCAGATAATCCCGAATCGTGTCGGTCTGGTCGCCGTTGGTGACAATCACGCCCTGTTTTACAACCCGCACCGGATGATAAATAATTAAAGAGGGGTCAGTCATTTTGCTCTCGTCAAAAGCCTTTGTGCGGATGCCGTCCTCAGTTTCCTCAAAAACCCGGTTGCGGCTGTTCTCACTGCGGCCCATGATAAAATAAGCGATTACGGCGGCGTTCGCGCCGGGGCGGTACAGATTGCCCAGCATGATGCCCCGTCCGGGATAAGCGTTTTCACGCAGAAGCGCACATAAATCCTGTTTCATTGCCTGCTCTCCTTTTTCCGCACAATTTCCGCTGACACGATTTCCGCCGCCTGGGGCAGCAGAATCCATTCTCCTTCCTCCATCACGCGCCGCTGCAAAATTTCCGGCGTGTCACCGGGCTGAATCTCGACTGCTTTTTGAAGGATAATTTTTCCGCCGTCCGTGATTTCGTTGACATAGTGGACCGTCGCGCCGGTAACTTTGACGCCGTAGTCCAGCGCCGCCTCATGGACGCGCAGGCCATAAAAGCCCTTTCCGCAGAAGGAGGGAATCAAAGACGGATGGATATTGATGACCGGCCTTCCGAAAGCGCTGAGAAAATCCGCCGAAAAAATGCCGAGAAATCCCGCCAGAATTGCCATATCAATTTGACGTTCCCGCAGGGCAGCTAAAACGCGGTCCTCAAAACCGGCTTCCCGGCGGGGAATCACGAGACACGGCACGCCTGCTTTTTCCGCACGGGCAATAGCCCCGGCGCCCGGCTTGTCGGCGATTACCAGCGTAATCTGACCGCTTTTCAGTTCGCCGCGGGACTGGGCGTCCAGAAGGGCCTGTAAATTGGTGCCGCCGCCGGATACCAGCACGGCAATGGACGCGGTCAGCAAAGCGTCACCTTCTCTCCGCTCTGCACGATTTCACCCATAATATAGGCGTCCTGAGTTTTGAGAATTTCCAGGGCTTTTCCTGCGTCGTTTTTCGAGACGATGACGGTCATGCCCACGCCCATATTAAACGTATTGTACATATCTCTTTCAGGAATATTCCCCGCCTTCGCGATGACGCCGAAAACAGACGGCGTGCGCAGGACAGATTTTTCGATTTTCGCGCCCAGACCGTCGGGGATGCTGCGGGGGATGTTCTCATAAA
>CAMWQV010000678.1 GCA_947176425.1 uncultured Clostridia bacterium | reverse complement strand
GTCATGGAGGAATCTTTTTTGAGCTTGAACGCAGTTGCCGGATCGTCGTGCATATCAATCACTTCCGTTGTATTCACCACTGAAACACTGCCGGGCAGCGTTCCGACCCCGCACTTCGCCGCGGCGTTTCGGATTCTGGTTTCTTTCCCCACAAAAATAATCTCTATATCTTTTCTCTTTTTAGCGGCTGTCAGCGCGCCCTTCACGATCTCCGCCGGAGCGTGATCTCCGCCCATCGCGTCAACAATAATTTTCATACTCCCTCGCCTTTCTCTTTTCTTAATCTGACAAAACGCAGTCCTGTAAAATATCGTCCCGCAGATCATCAATGATCCCCAGCGACCGCTGAGAGAGTTCAAGGTTTTTATTTCGTTTTCCTTTTACTCTATGATCCAGAGGCGTGATAATTCCAAAATTGATATTCATCGGCTGGAAATTCCCGACGGTCCTGTCAGAGATATACAGCCCCAGCGCGCCAATCGCCGTCTCCCGCGGAAAATCCACCGGCGGTAGGCCCTCTAAACGCCGCGCCAATTCCACACCGGCCAAAAATCCAGACGCCGCAGACTCTACATAGCCCTCAACGCCGGTCATCTGTCCCGCAAAAGCGATTTCCGGCTGATCCAGCAGCTGATAGTACCGGTTGAGCAGCCTGGGCGAATCAAGATAAGTATTTCTGTGCATCACGCCGAACCGAACAAACTCCGCGTCTTTCAGCGCAGGAATCATAGAAAACACGCGTTTCTGCTCCCAAAATTTCAAATGCGTCTGGAAACCGACCAGATTATAAACCGAACCTTCCGCGTTATCCTTGCGCAGCTGTACCACCGCATACGGTTCTTTCCCAGTGGTGGGGTCTTTCAACCCTCTCGGCTTCAGCGGCCCGTACCGCAGGGTATCCTCCCCGCGCCGCGCCATGACCTCTACGGGCATACAGCCCTCAAAAACGTTTTTATCCTCAAATCCATGCACCGCGGCTTCCTCCGCCCCGCACAGCTCTCGCCAGAACGCAGTATATTCGTCTCTGCTGAGGGCGCAGTTGATGTAATCGGCAGTTCCCTTGTCGTACCGGGACGCAAACCAGGCTTTCGACATATCGATACTGTCAAAAACAACCAGCGGCGCGGCGGCGTCAAAAAAGTGCATGGTTTTTCCCTCTCCGCCGATCAGTCCAAGCAGATGATCTGCAAGCGCGTCGCTGGTCAGCGGACCGGTAGCGACAATCACCTGCCCTTCCGGAAGTTCGGTGATTTCGCCCTCCGCAATGGAGATATTCTGATGCTTCCGCACGGTATCCGTCACAAACGCGGCAAACTCGGTCCGGTCCACCGCCAATGCGCCCCCGGCTTCCACACGGGTGGCGTCCGCGGCACGGATGATAAGGCTGTCGAGACGCCGCAGTTCTTCTTTCAGGAGGCCCACCGCGTTTTCCAGACCCGCGCCGCGCAGAGAATTAGAGCAGACCAGTTCGGCAAAAAATTCGCTGGAATGCGCAGGGGACATTTTCTGCGGCTTCATTTCGCAGAGCGTAACCTGTATCCCGCGTTTCGCTAACTGAAAGGCCGCTTCACAACCGGCTAATCCGGCACCAATAACTGTAACTTTCATCTTATATCTGACCTGCCAACTAAGTAATCAAGGGAAACTTCAAAGAAGTCAGCTAATTTAAATAAAGCAGAAAGTGTAGGCTCACGCTCTCCAGTTTCATACCGCCGGTAAGAACGCAGACCAAGTTCTGTCAGCTGCGCAACTTCTTCTTGTTTTAAGTTTCTCTCTTTTCGCAATAGAAACAATCTTTCTGATAAATTTGACATAATTTTTATAAAAGTCTTGACAAGCCCATTTGGACCGATTATACTGTAATCAAACCAACTGAACTTTTACTGAAGGGAGCAACAAAATGATACCAGTTCTTCAATCCCTCTACACCTATGCAAATGAAAAGCTCATCCCGGCTTATCTTGTTGGAACAGGCTACCGAATCTGTGAAGCCGTAATAGAAAACAAAGAAGCGGAACTCCGTCAGCTCCTGCCCACAGAGGGACAGGAACTGCTGGAGAGATACTATGCAGCTGTCATGGAGTACGGCGATATTCTGGCAGAAGCAGCTTTTCAGGCGGGATTATCAATAGGTCTGGAGCTGTCCAGACAGTAACTTAACCTTCGGTTTTTTTTGTTTTTTTAGCGGCTGATTTTTTAGTGGCTGTAGTTTTTTTAGCTGCAGCAGATTTTTTCGCTGTAGTTGTTTTCTTTGCGCTTGCAGTCTTTTTTGCAGCGTTTTTTTTCGCTTTTGCAGTTTCTGGTTTTGCCGCCGCCTCCGTCCCTGCCTCCGTTGCGGCGTCACCGTTAGCGGTGGCTTTTTTACGATATCCGCCGCGTTTATCTTCAGGGGTAAAATTGCTGCACTGTTCATTGATGCAGAACGGTTTTTTGAAGCCTCTGCCGGATTTTTTGAACATCGTCTGACCGCAGACTGGGCAATCGTCGGCCACCGGAACATCCCAGGTCATAAAATCACATTTTTTCGTTTCGTCCTTGTTGGAGAGATTTTCGCACGCATAGTAGG
>CAMWQV010000677.1 GCA_947176425.1 uncultured Clostridia bacterium | reverse complement strand
GATTTATATTGCATGAAATTATACAAAGTTAGCGAGTTGACTTTCGGTCATCAAAATGATGACTGAAAAAACTATATTGGTATGACGCGTGATAAAATTTAACTATTTTTACAATAAATTCTCTAACTTTCACAGAAGACGTTTGAGTTCAAGATCGCTTGTGGACAAGTAGATTAACGACAGGAAGCAGTCACTCTGCGAATCACTCCACAGGCGATTTTTGTGCCGGAATTGCCAGACGGCTGAGTTGTATAATCATCTGGATGATCGTGAATGATAACTGTTTTCCCGATCACTTCTTCCGCAGAAAATCGATTGGTCAAGAATATGGAGAACGCATAACCATTGCTCCCAAACAGCGGCGGGAGATCACCGGCGTGGTATGGATGCGCACAGTTGTTTGGATCATAATGCGACATAGCATCTGAGAATGGGTCGCCCATGCTGCTGCCGCAGTCAGTTCCTTTGTGGATATGGAACCCAAAGATTCGTTCGTGACAGGGGGGAGCGTTCTGGGGAAGTCCTTTGATCTCAGCGCAGATGATCACGCCTCTCTTCGTTTGGTAAAATCCCACGGTGCCTGATATGGCAGGGTAGGCTTTGCTGCCTGCGATGACTGCCGTTGCCTGCGCCCTGCCGCATAAAATCGAAAGAAAATCAGGCTTAGAAGAGACACAGAATGATGAACTATTCATAAAATACCCTCCTGATAATGTCGGTATAGATAGCAGCATATGAATGAAGAATGACTTCGCTGAACTGTATTATATTTCAGATTGCGTCTCCATTATCTGTTTGGGCGAGAAGACCCCATCCTTCAGGGTGGGGATGAATCGCCCTCCTGAAAATATAAAGAAATTTGAATGAAAATTGATTGAATGCAAAAGTTTTCGGTCAATGTAAATTGACTGGAATATTTTTTAAAAACTCATAAAATCTCCTCCTTGTTTTTGATAATTTCTTCTGTAATCGCATAATATACGGATATGGAAAGGAGGTGAATCTATGAGTTACCACAATCTTCATATTCGAGTTCAAATATCAAATCCTCTTTACGAATGGTGCAGCAATATTACCCAAGCGGCAAATAATTTATACAATGCTGCGCTCTATATCGAACGTCAGCTCCGTTCTGGATTGAGGAAAGAACCTTCGGAACGATTTGAGAATGAGAAAGAAGTCATCGAACGAATCGAAAACGCTCTTCCGCAGATGAATCAGCCCCGTCAGAAAACATACAACAGGAAGATGGAACAATATCAAAAGTCTTCTGCCTCAGACAAAACAGAGCCGAAGCTGAAGCTGTTTTCTATGCCGACTGTGGAAAAACCGTTAATTTGGTACGATTTCCTGGACGCGTTGCTCAAGGCAACCAAAAACAGCGATTACTGCTGTAAAGCCCTTCCGAAACAAACCGCTCAGCAGGTATTGAAAAACGTCTGCCGGAATATGAAAGCCTACTTTACTGCAATGAAAAGCTACAGACAGGACCAATCAAAGTTTACGGGCGAACCTAAATTCCCAAAGTATCATAAAAAAGGCGGTTATACCACCGCTGTTGTCAGCAATCAGCAATGCCGCATTGTCCAGGACGAGAACGGTCTGTATTGGGCAGCATTCGCCAAAACAGATAAAAAGTGCTGCCTCGGCAAATCAGTTAAGGGCAAACTGAAAGAAGTACATATTTCTCCGTTCCACGGAATATTTGAACTGAATTTTATATTTGAAACCGAAGACGAAGAGTCTGCTTCTCCGACTGTTTCTTCCCGTATATGCGCCATTGACTTTGGCGTAAACAATATTGCAGCTATTACGAACAACACAGGATTGCCTTTCCTCTTGTTCAAGGGCGGTGTTGTGAAGTCAGCAAATCAATGGTACAACAAAAAGATGGCGAAGATCAAAAGCGAACAGACGAAAGGAACGGAAAACAAATTTGTTCCTACTCCGGAATCAGATAAGCTGTGCCTCCGCAGAGAAGCGCAGATCAGCGATTTCATGCACAAAACCGCAAAGCGCATTATCGAATGGTGCGTTGCCAACAATATCGATACGATTGTCATGGGCATCAATAAAGGCTGGAAACAGGAAGCCAATATGGGCAAAGTAAACAATCAGAACTTTGTTCAGATACCATTTGTCAAACTTCAGTCCATCATTCGCTATTTGGCTGAATGGAACCATATTCTTGTTGTGGAGCAGGAAGAATCGTATACATCAAAAGCTTCTTTTCTGGATTTGGACCCAATTCCTGTATATGAAAAAGACAGCAGTGCCGAATATAAGTTCTCTGGCTACAGAGAGACACGCGGCAATTACAAACGGAAAGGGAGTAAAAAGCGTATCAATGCCGACCTGAACGGCAGTGCCAATATCGGCAGAAAAGCCTTTCCCGATCTGTTCACGCCGGAAACGTGCAGCGGATTCAACAGTGTCACTGTTTTTAAGCATCCCGATCAAACGATGATTCTAGCGAATAAAGAAAAACAGAAACAGATGCATCCGCCAAAGAAGCAAACTCTGCTACGTAAAAGTAATCCCTCTGGGATAGAGTGCTGTGAATGCACCTAACT
>CAMWQV010000676.1 GCA_947176425.1 uncultured Clostridia bacterium | reverse complement strand
GGGCCTGTACTGCCAGTTTTTTCCGCATACGCCCCGCCAGACCCATGAGCTGGATGGTGACCAGCGGCGTCATTGCCACCAGCGCGACCAGACCGAACGCGTCTGTCATGAGATTGCCGCCCACCGCGTCGCAGGCGCCCATAGCGAAGGGCAGCAGGAAGGTAGCGGTCATGGGTCCGGACGCCACGCCGCCCGCGTCGAACGCCACGCCGGTAAACAGCTGCGGAACGAAAAATGTCAGGCCCAGTGAAACAGCGTAGCCCGGAATCAGGAACCACAAAATAGAGATACCAGTCAGGACCCGAAGCATGGCGATGCCGATGGACACCGCGACGCCGATAGACAATCCCTGCCGCATAGCGTTCTGCGAGATGGAACCCATAGACACTTCTTCCACCTGCTTAATCAAAACATGCACGGCAGGTTCCGCGGCGACAATAAAATACCCCATCAGCATCCCGATTGGAACCAGCAGGAAACGGCTCTCACTGCCCGCAATCGACGCGCCGATTAACTGTCCCGCCGCCATAAAGCCCACGTTGACGCCGGTCAGGAACATCACCAGACCCACATATGTATAAATCAGGCCGCTGATAATCCGCAGGAGCTGGGTCCTCTGGAAACGGCGCGTAATCAGCTGGAACAGCAGAAACATTCCGCAGACCGGAATCATAGCGGCGGCGACTTCCTCCGCGTAAACGGGCAGCGCGGCAACAAATTCCCGTGCGGCGTCCCGCGTGGTGGCGACATCCGGCAGGGGGACAGGGGTATAGACCGCCTGGTCCGGCGCGTAGGTCACGCCCAGCAGCAGGACGGATAAAATAGGCCCCACGCTGCACAGCGCCACCAGACCAAAGCTGTCCATGGTGGAGCTTTTGTTGCTGCTGACCGACGCCATACCGACGCCCAGCGCCATAATAAACGGGACAGTAATCGGGCCGGTGGTCACGCCGCCCGCGTCAAAAGAGATGGGAATAAAATCCGTCGGCGCCAGCGCGGCCAGGGCAAACGCCAGAAGATAACAGCCTACCAGCAGATAGGACAGAGGTATTTTCAGCAGGATGCGCAGGAGGGCGATGACTAAAAAGAATCCCACGCCTGCCGCTACCGTGACCACCAAAACCCGGCTGGGAATCGCTTCCACCTGCTGCGCCAGGACCTGCAAGTCCGGTTCTGCAATGGTAATCAGCAGCCCCAGCACAAAAGCGACCGACAGCGGAACCGCCATATGCTTCGCTTTGCTGAAATAGACGCCGATTGCACTGCCCATGGGCGTCATGGACATATCGACGCCCAGGGTGAAAATACCGACGCCCGCAATCAGCAGGAACGCCCCGAACAGAAACAGAATCAATGTACCGGGGGTCAGGGGCACGATGGAGATGCTCAGCAGCAGGACGATAGTCGTAATCGGAAGGACGGAGGAGAGGGATTCTTGAATTTTTTCTACTAATTGGGGATTGATATGCACAGGATATCTCCTTTCTTATCTTTTATGATTATTATATTACTAGATTTGAAGGAGATTGTACAGCGCTTTTACTGATTTATCATTTTCTTTACGAAAAATTTGCGGGAAACGCGCAAAGAAAGCAAAACGTACAAAACAGACCATGCGATACAGTGAATTGCCAGAATCCCGATATCTTTCATTGCCGTCCCCGCGTTTTCGCCGGACAGGGCCATGATACCCTCGAAGGCGGGCTGGGACGGCACAAGGTTGCAGATCACGGCCAGCGGCCCGCTCACCCCGATTAGGGCGCATACAACCGGCACAGCGATAAACAGCAGCATAACGATTTTGATATAGACTACACCTGCCATCAGACTTTCGGAAAACCTGCCGATGAACAGTCCGATCAGTGCGGCTACAAAGGAGGACAGAACCACCACCAGCAGCATGAGCCACACATTCTGCCAGGACAATCGGAAACAGATCATTGCTGTCACGATAGAGGAAAGACTTCCGCAGAGGAAGCCCGCCGCAACCTTCTGCAAGATATACTGGCCGGGCGTCATAGGCAGAATTTCATTGACAAATGCCACGCCGTCCTCTTTTTCGGAGATGATATTCATAGCATTGAACGTACAGCCCATAAACATAGCGACGATCAGCACAGCGGGAATGAAAATACCCTGGAGGCTTCCCAAAATGTCAGGCCGCTCCAATATCTGGACTTCCGTTTGTTCCGCATTCTCCCGTTGTTCATAGAGAGCCGGGAGAGTCGCTGCCGCCTGCTGAATAATATCCAGTTCATCCCCGGCAATCGTTGTTCGGATGCCTGCGCCGTCCGCTTCCACGCCGATGACATTGGTGGACGGCTCCCGTATGGCGGCGGTCAGCTCTGACCGTGTTTCATAGGCTGTCACCGGGCCGTACCGCTCCAGCCATGTGACCGTCTCCGGAGACAGATTGTTTTCCAGAACGCCGAAGTGGTGTTCTCCCAGACTGGACAAGTCGATGGAACCCATAAAGTTCAGCGCCGCGGCGATGATGATGGGCAGCAGGAAGGTCATCAGGCAGAACTTGTCTTTCAAAACGCTCTTTAATTGGTATTTCAAGCCTTGCATCCC
>CAMWQV010000675.1 GCA_947176425.1 uncultured Clostridia bacterium | reverse complement strand
TGAGTGATTGTCAGACTGTGAGTTAAGATGAATCATATTGTCTACAGCCACAATCCGGTCGTAAGCAAATCCGGGATAGGGCGTATCTTTTTCCTCGTTGGGATAGGGATGCTCATATAAAACTTCTTTCAGTTCCCACAAGTGCATAGCCGCCGGAACGACATAAAAATAATACCCGCCCGGACGCAGAACACGGCGGAACTCATCGATTGCCAGGGGAGAGAATACATTCAGGAGCAGGTCCGTTGTGTTATCCGGAATCGGGAGGCGGTAAGAGGACGCTACTGCAAATTCGAAATTTTTGTACCGTTTAGCCGCTGTCTGTACGGAAAATTTCGAGATATCTGACCCAGCTGTTTCCGGGCTTTTTCCGGCGGACAGCAGGGCAGCGTGAACGCCTGCGGTATAATACCCCTCCCCGCAGCCCGCATCCAAAACAACCGGCGCCGGTCCGGTCAGCCCGGCTGCCAGCCTGCACAGTGCCTCCCGTAAAGGCGCGTACCAGCCGCGGTCCAAAAACGCCCGGCGCGCCGACGCCATGCCCTTGTCATCGCCGGGCATTTTTGAGTTTTTTCGGTTGACGGGCAGCAGGTTCACATAGCCAGCCCCGGCGCGGTCAAAGCTGTGACCGGACGGGCAGCGGAGGACATTGCTTCCGTCTTTCAGCGGTTTGCCGCACAGCGGACAGCAGAATAATGACATCGGCTCTCCCTCCTATCCTTCCGCACGGGTGATATCGTTAATCCACCGGCGGCTCCGGAAACGCAGATACCCCAGGGGACATTTGACCGCGTTCTCCGCCTGCATACTGAGGCAGACGATAAATACCGGCGCTTCCAAAACCAGCGCCGTCAGCGCCATCAGAGGAATCGCCGCCAGCCACAGCGGGGATAAGTCGATTAACGCCGCGACACGTGCGTCGCCGCCCGCACGGAGAACCCCGGTAATATTGGTCACATCAAACGCCCGGGTCGGCATGGAAATCGCGTACAGCATACACATACAGGACGCAGCATAGGCCGCGCCGCTGCTCAGGTCGAAAAGCGGAAACAGAACCGGTCTGAAAAACGTTGGCAGCAGAAGAAGCAGCAGCGCCGATACGATACCGCCAGCCAGCATGGATGACAGCAGCAGAGTCCGGCTGACGGAATAGACGTGTTCCGCAGACTGGCCCTCCCCGATCTCTTTGCCGACAATCACCGCCGCCGACGCCGCCAGTCCGAAACAGACCACTGTTGCAAGCTTATCGATATTTCCCACCAGGGCATAAGCGGCAAGCATATCCTGACTGTTCTCCATATGACCCATAATGACGGTCAGCATAGAAAATCCGACACTCCACAAAGTCTCGTTGCAGACGACCGGCGTCGAATAGCGCAGGAAATTCCGCAGGATACGGCGTCCCGGACTCAGGATGCAGCTCAAACGCAGCGGAAGACGTTTACAGCGCAGACTATACACCAGAGCGGCCGCAAATTCTACAATACGGGAGGTGAGCGTTGCCGCCGCCGCGCCCGTTACTCCCAGAGCAGGCGCGCCGAATTTGCCGAAAATCAGCACATAATTCAGAAATGTATTGGTACACATCGAAATGGCGAATAGGGCCATACCGAACGCCGGATATTCTGTACTGCGGTGTACTCCGGCATAGATGCTGCTGATTCCGCTGAATATGTACGAAAAACCCACCAGCTGAATATAGGACCGCCCCAGCCGGATCAGGTCCTGATTTGGCGTGATTAAATGCAGCACCTGTTCGGGAAATAAAAACATGATAAAGGCTAAAATCGCGGTGAAGCCTGTTACTGCGTATAAAGCGACACCGAGGCAGCGGTTGATATTGTCTGTGTCTCCGCGTCCCCAATACTGACTGACCAGGACCGCCATTCCGCTTTGAAAACCGAAAATAACGATCTGTATAATAAAAATCGGTACGTTTGCCGCCGTTACCGCCGCCATCTCTGCGTTGCCCAGAAGCCCTACCATAAAGGTATCCGCAAACCCCAATGAGGTCGTGATCAGATTTTGCAGGATCATGGGCAGCGACAGCATGAACAGATGGCGGTAAAAGCCGGGTTCCCGGCGAAGCGCTGCTAACATGGACACCTCCTGTTACGATAATAAGCTGCATTATATCCCATATCCCGCGGCTGTGCAAGCGCTTCAACCAATATTTGAACTCCAGCACAATAGAATAGTAAGAAAGTGTTACCTCTCAGCAACAATAATGCTTTGGTATCGCCGTCCCCACGCCTCCATGGAATCCATAATAGGCCGCAGGGATTCGCCCAATTCACTGAGCGCATATTCGACACGGGGCGGCACCTCCGGATACACCGTTCGTATGACAATACCGTCACTTTCCAGGGAGCGCAGGCTGTCGGTCAGCACCTTTTGGCTGATGCCCGCCAGATCTTTTCTCAACTCATTAAACCGCCAGGGCCGGACTAACAGGTTGCGGATAATAAGCAGCTTCCATTTGCTTCCGATGACCGCAACGGTTGTAGCAACTGGGCAGTCAGGCATTTCTTCTTTGGTCAGCATGGAATTGTCTCCTTATATGTAATATATAAATT
>CAMWQV010000674.1 GCA_947176425.1 uncultured Clostridia bacterium | reverse complement strand
GTCGGCAAGCTGATGGAGATGTCCATCAAACTGGGCAAGCCTGTAAATCCCAAGCTACACATTGGTATCTGTGGTGAGCACGGCGGAGATCCTTCTTCCGTAGAGTTCTGCCACAAGATCGGACTGGACTATGTTTCCTGTTCTCCTTTCCGTGTGCCTATCGCAAGACTGGCAGCTGCACAGGCAGCTATTGCTGATAAGTAATGCACCGGGAAAAGTGATTTTGCAGAAATATTAATGAATAAAAAATGCTCTTTATGTTTCGGCATAAAGGGCATTTCTTTTTTTGAAATTTGGTTTTTGGAAAGTCCTTTCTGCTTCAACCTAAAGCGTATTTTTTATATTGACAGCAGTGCTCGCATAAAAAAATAAAGATAATAGTTGTACAGTAACTATGCAACTCCTTTGCACTGTCGTGTTTTGTTTGCTCATCGAATATAATAATCTGCATTCTCCGCATGCAGGCACTCCGTATAGCCAAATTCGCCGTTGATATACTGATAGATCCAATCTGTTTCCCTCATGGATACCGCATGGGTATTGACCATAATCACATCAGGCATCCGCTCCGGATACAGCTTCCAATATTCCATTAATTTCTCGCTGTATGTGGGTGTGGAATTTACCGAATAATGGCTGATTTTTACATGCTTCAGCAGATAACAGGATGTGACAGAGGTATTTCTGAAATAATCTGTAACAATCAGAACATTGCTTCCGTCTTTTACCAGATTTTCAAAATCAATATAATCGGTGTAATACACCCAGGCTGCATCCCTGGATAAGATACAATTTTTAGCGGGACCGTTTCGAACAACCCCGTCAAGCTTAAATATGTTGTTACCCAATGCACCGCTGGACAAGGTATATCCTGTGCCTGCGATCACAGTGAAACATAAGGCTGTCAGAAGCACCCATATACTGCCACGATTTTTTTCGCTGTCCAGATAATAAATTAAAGCGACGACTCCCCACAGTGCCGCGCCGAACAAAAAGGTAAGATTATTGGTCAGGGGTACATTGCTGATCAGAAGTACATTGACAAAAGCCCCCAAAAAGAGCAATATCCCAAACAAAGGAACCGCGTATTTCAGCGCAAGCTCTCTCTGCACGGTTCTGCATCGTTTAAAACACACGATTGCACCGCACAGCGCCAGAACCGGTATATATAACTTCAATCCGTCATATCCGGTATCCTCAATAAACCATTTTCCCAAGGTAAAGAGCATCGCCAAAACGCTCCAGACCATATAAAAGGAAGGGGACTTCGCTCTGCTTTTGCGAATCATTCTGACCGCACAAAGAAACAGAAATGCAGCCAGCGCAGTAAACGCCATGCTCACAGCCGCCACTGCAAGATCATCTGCATAGGTCATCCACTTGGAACGTCCCAGAATATTCTCTCCTGTCATATGTGTAGAATCTCCCGAGATGGTATTGGCCATATTCAGAAGGACTCTCTCCAAGGAACCGCCCTGTGTGGCGATCACTCCCATATATAGAAGGCCTGCTGTCAGACAGGTTCCCCAGAACAGCAGGCTGCACCGGAATGCATTGTGTTTTTTTCCCTGAAAGCAATACCATAGGAAGCCGAAGATAATCGGAATCAAAATTACACACGCGGTAGACAGCACCGCGAGACAATAGAATATCGCCGCACAAAGAATCAGCACGTTTCTCTTTGCATTTTGTTCTTTTCTGTCATATTCCATCGCATTCCAGAGCATACAGAGCAAACCGGTCAAAAACCACATCTGCATATTGGAAAAGTCAGGCAGGGCGATCAGTTTTGTAAATACACAATAATAGGAAATTCCTGCGAGAAAAGCATATTCTTTTCTCATATGCTTTTTCAGCGTGCAATAGAACAGCACCGCCGTTCCAAGCTGCAATAAAAGTCCACAGGATCTCAGATATAACAGAACTCCCGTCGTTGTCCCTGTTATCCTCACATACAGTCCTATCAATGCGGCGCACAAAAAGCCGGAAGTCTGTATTGTGTCCCAAACCTCCATAAAAAGCCTATCTCCCATTGCCAGCCGATACGACATAACCAGCTGGTACTCTTCATCCGCTGAAAAACCTGTGAACAGCATTTTAACGGAAACGCAGAAAGCTCCCAGCGACAGTAATATCATCATACAATAGATCGGTATTTTCTTCTTCTTTATCTCCTGCATTTTTCAACTCCCATATAGTCAAGGGTTTTTCAATAAACTCAATAGGTGTTAGTCCGCGAATATCATTCATCTGAATATAAGGGTACAACACTTTTTTTTTAATGTCAAACAAAGAGGTAATATCTATGTCCAATACATCAGCTATCTCAAAAAGAGTATCTAAAGATACCGAAGTCGGAACATTAGGGGCTTCAATATTACTCATATGCGTTCTGCTTATATTTATGGCCTCCGCTAATTGTAACTGTGTCATACGACGTAGTTTTCTATAATAAGCAATATTTAATCCAATTTGTATATGTTTTTCGGCATACTTAGTCTTTTTATCCATTATTTTCCCTTTCTGAATAAAAGTATAGTAGATATATTTATTTGCATAAACAATATAATGTATTGC
>CAMWQV010000673.1 GCA_947176425.1 uncultured Clostridia bacterium | reverse complement strand
CTCTATGCTTGATTCGGCAGGGGGAGTACCTGCCTGACCCGGTGTGACGGGTTACAAAAACTCTAATACTCCGACGTGCGCCCACAGTGTCATGTGGGATGTACGAAGCTCGGTGAAGTGGCGGAGCCGGTAGCTGAGACGGTACTGGGCCGCTGGAGGCTATAAATCGGTCATGTCCAGAATGTTTTGTTGCAACCGACATAATCCTGAGTGTACGGCTCGTAAACGATGGGGTGATGATACAGCCACCCTCTCCCATGTGGAGTGCTGTCGCCGTTCAAATCTTTTTTCGTGGAAAACGGCAGAAAACCATTTTAGGTCGAATGTCTTTGGCAGAATATCACACAAGCCAAAGATGGCAGCCGGGCTAAAGGGACGGGCTAAAACCGATATGTAAAGCTAAAGCATAGGGAACAAAGGAACCATGGACGGCACTTCAACTTGTTGGAGTAAGTGGAGTGGCACCTCTGCCGCGCGGGTAGGAAATGACCTGCTAATCCATGGGGCAGCAGCCCGTAGTAGTGATGAAGTCCCTGTAATGGGGGTGGAGCGAAGGGGCATAGTTAATGCAGATTCGTATGTGAACAGAAAGTCGAGGAAGCCGTAGGCATACCTGACTAACACCAGAAACACCAATTCCGAAGGGAGGCGGTGCGTATGGCACAACAATTCGACTACCCAAAAACCGAAACAGAACTACGCGAAATTCAAGATAAGCTGTATCAGCACAGCAAGAAGGTCTACGACGCAGGCGGAAGGCCGGCGTTCAAGGGTCTGCTGGAAATCATGTCAGCAGAAGCGACCATCATTACAGCAATTCACAACATCAAAGGCAACCGTGGCAGTGAAACCCCCGGCGTGGACTCCAAGACCATGCGCAAAGATTATCTGTATAAACCCTTTCCATGGGTGATCAAGGATATCCAAAAAGCATTCAGACATTTTGAGCCGCAGAAGATACGCCGGGTGTACATCGACAAGCCGGGAAAAGCTGAAAAGCGTCCGCTGGGAATCCCCACGATACGGGACAGAATCGTGCAGGAGTGCATGAGGATTGTGCTGGAACCAATATTTGAAGCGCAGTTCTTTGCTCACTCCTACGGTTTCCGGCCCATGCGGGACGCGGCTATGGCTCTAGAGCGCATTGATATTATCATGCACAACTCGGGCAACTACTGGATTGTTGAGGGCGATATCAGCAAATGCTTTGACCGCATTGACCACGCCATTCTTCTCAAGCGCTTATATCATATGGGCGTGCGGGACAGGCGAATCTTGCAAATTATTAAGGCTATGCTGAAGGCCGGGGTCATGGACGAGTGCGAGGTTAACGAGGAAGGAACACCGCAGGGTGGATTGATTAGCCCGCTGTTGGCAAATGTCTATTTGGATATCATGGATGAATGGGTATCCAAGCAGTGGGAGACCAAACGTACCAGACACCAATATACACAGGAGCAAAGCCGGTATGCCGCTATGCGAAAGCGAACGCGCCTGATTCCAGGATACCTCGTCCGATACGCTGATGACTTCATCATCGCCACTGACACCCGTGCCCAAGCTGATAACTGGAAAGCCCGGTTGCAAATGTTTCTCCAAAGCAAAATGAAGCTGACACTATCCCAAGAGAAAACGCTGATAACAGATATCCGAAAGAAGTACATCAAATTTTTAGGCTATGAGTTCAAAATGGTCCGGGGAAAGTCCCGCCGGGGCTACATTCCAAGGACGATACCAGACCGAGACCGATTGAAGCGGAAAGCTGAGAAAATCGCGGAAAATATCAGGAAAATCCCGCGTAACTACAGCCGGGAACAGATGATAGGTGCAATCAATCGCATCAACAGCCAAGTTAGGGGGCTCATTCAATACTATAAGTGCTGTACATGGGTGAATATTTCCATGAGAAAATACAGCAGGTGGCTACAGCTTACGGCCAAGCGCCGCTTGAAGCAGTATAAAGGGAAGTGGATTCCTGCAAAGGAAGTTCAGAATCTTCCCCGTGTCCACCAGGAATACAAGCAGAAGATTCCCTCCATCAAATACCACGACATTTACATCGGTTTTACCGCGCTAACCTTTTGCAGATGGGAAAAGACACGCTCCAAAGACCAAGCCGAAACGCCATACACCGAAGAAGGACGGCGAATCAACTTTGAGCGCGCAAAGCAAAAGCGTATCAATGCCCGCTTTGATGAACTGTACTCGGAGAAATCGGCGCGGGCCATCAGCTACGCAAAATGGGGAAAACTCAACAACTTCGAGTTCATTATGAACCGGGCATATGCCCTCAACCGTGACAAACTCAAGTGCAAAGTCTGTGGTGGTTGGCTTATTTCCAGTACGCCATGGGCACACCGCATTAACCCCTATCTCCCGCTGGACAAGGTAAATCGTGTCAACAATCTGGTCTCTCTCCATAAGAAATGCTTCGACGCTGTGAACAACCCCAGCCAGGATATCAGCCAATTTGATGGAAAAGCACAGAAGAAAATAATTGGTTATAGGGAAAAACTGTGTTCTTCACATACACGCAACAATCAATCTGCATTGATGGAGCGCCGTGTGCGGTGAAAGTC
>CAMWQV010000672.1 GCA_947176425.1 uncultured Clostridia bacterium | reverse complement strand
AAGAATCGTAGCCGTGACCGCCCCGCCGGAGGTCCGGCTGCGCCGTATTATGGCACGAGATCATATTGACGAAGCCCGTGCTGCTGCACGGATTGCCGCACAAAAGCCGGACAGCTACTTCCGGAAGCATTGTGATGACCTGCTGGAAAACACGGCAGAGGATCAGAAAGAATTTGAGAGAATAACAGAGACGTTTTTAGAGGATTTGATTGGAGGTTAAGAATGAGTCTGCCAGTACTGGTCAGACTGTGAATTTCCTGTCCGGCGGGACATTTCATGATATCTTGGAATCAAGATACTTTCCGGGCCTGAAAGTTGACCTGTCCGAATACTACACAGAGTTTGGTTGATACTATAAATATACAGAGCAATGGTAATAAGGAGGCGCAGTCAGCAATGAACGCAAAGGAATGGCGGGAGAAAATACTCTGCCGGAAAAAGAACGGGTATGACCGTCTGACAGACGCGGAACGGTCTAAAATGGATGACTACTGTAATGATTATAAAGCATTTCTGAACGTGGGAAAAACAGAGCGGGAATGTATACGGGAAAGTGTGCGTCTGGCGGAAGAACGCGGATTCCGGCCTTATGTGCGGGGCATGGCGCTGAAGGCTGGAGATAAAGTCTATCTGAACAACCGCAGAAAAATGCTGCTGCTGGCGGTCATCGGGGAAAAGCGCATGTCCGAAGGCGTGCAAATCGCGGCGGCGCATATCGACTGCCCCCGCCTGGACCTGAAACCCTCCCCGCTTTATGAAGATAACGAGCTGGCGTATCTAAAGACGCACTATTACGGCGGTATTCGGAAATATCAGTGGGTAGCGGTCCCGCTGGAGCTGCACGGTGTGGTGGCGCTGCGGGACGGGACTGTGCAAGACATTGTGATCGGCGGCGGAGACGGTCCGAAACTGGTCATCAGCGACCTGCTGCCGCATTTGAGCCAGGAGCAGAATAAAAAAACGCTGGCGGAGGGAATCAAAGGGGAACAGCTCAACCTGCTGGTAGGCAGCGAACCCTTTCCAGACGAAGATGAAGAACGGGTAAAGCTGGCTGTGATGCAGCAGCTTTATGAAAAATACGGTTTTACTGAAGAAGATTTTCTGTCAGCAGAATTGGAGGCAGTACCCGCTTTTCCCGCTGTAGACGTGGGACTGGACCGCAGTATGATCGGCGGCTACGGGCATGACGACCGTATCTGCGGTTATGCGATTTTGCGCGCCCTGCTTGATTTGCAGGACTGCACCGGCAGGACAGCCGTCTGTGTTCTGGCGGATAAAGAAGAGATCGGTTCCATTGGAGTCACGGGGATGGAAACGGCGGCGTTCGATACGTTTATGGAGGACCTCTGCGAAAGCCAGGGCGTGCCGGTCCGTGCGTGTCTGGAAAAATCATTCTGTATGTCCAGCGATGTAACAGCCGCTTATGACCCCAATTTCAGCGATGTGTACGAGAAACGCAACAGCGCCATGCTGAATTATGGCGTAGGGCTGTGCAAGTACACGGGGGTTCAAGGCAAGGGCGAGTCATCGGACGCCTCGGCGGAACTGGTAGCCCGTGTGCGGCGTGTTTTGGATGATAATAACGTTGTCTGGCAGCTGGCGGAACTGGGGAAAGTTGACGCAGGCGGCGGCGGTACGGTAGCAATGTTTATGGCAAACCGAAATATTGATACCATCGACGCGGGCGTGCCGGTCCTGGCGATGCACTCCCCGTTTGAGATCGCCTCCAAGCTGGACTGCTATATGACGTATCGTGCGGCGGCAGCATTGTATCAGGATATTGGCCGGTAACACTTTCTCTCCCGGCCAAAGAGCGGTTGCATAAAATAGAAATTTGTGGTATGCTGATAGGCAGGGGAGGTGGTGGCTTGCGGATGCATGTCTATGAGTCGGCGGAAGACTATTTAGAGGCGATCTTAGTGATCACCAAACGGCGCGGAATGGTGCGGTCAATCGACATTGCCAACGAGCTGGGATACTCCAAGCCCAGCGTCAGTGTGGCGATGAAGAAGCTGCGGGAGAGCAGTTATATTGAGATGGACGGCGACGGATCAATCCGGCTTCTGCCCGCGGGGGCGGAAATTGCCGAGCATATCTATGAGCGCCATCAGACACTGACAGATTTCTTTACCTATCTGGGAGTAAGCCAGGAGGTCGCGTCTGCGGATGCCTGTAAAGTGGAGCATGACCTGAGCGACGAAACTTTCAGCAAAATTAAAGAACATGTCAGACAGACAATGTCCCAAAATCCGGAAGCGGTGGAAAATTGAAGGTTTCCAAAGACCATATTTTTCTGCTGTGTGCATAAAATATCCGGGTGCCGCCCGAAAAGAAATGAAAAAACGCGCCCTTGTTTTTGAAGGGTGCGTTTTTTCGGTTTGCTTCAGACCACTGTCACATTGACGGCGCGCAGTTTACTGCTGTTCTTGGGGTCGGGTTCCACTTCATATGTCACCTTCTGCCCCTCGCTGAGCGTGCGGTAGCCGGTTCCCTGGATCGCGGAGAAGTGGACGAAAACGTCGCCGCTGCCGTCGTCATTGGAGATAAAGCCGTAGCCCGTCTCCGCGTTGAACCATTTGAC
>CAMWQV010000671.1 GCA_947176425.1 uncultured Clostridia bacterium | reverse complement strand
TATTCGCAGTTGTTGTAAGTTTTTGGCTCCTACACACTTTAAAATTCAGACTCCGCCAGAGACAACCATAGTCTGTGGCGTTTTCGTCATTACTACCGTTCCAACAAGTCCATATATTTCTGTCGTTCTGTTTCCGGGACTTTCAACGCTGCCATAGCCTGCTCAATGGATAAATTCATCGTTTCCATGAGATTTTTGATGGAGGATAAGATACCATCCGCACGGCCTTCGGCACGGCCTTTTTCCCTCACACCTTTGCTCAGATTGCACATGAGTGACACCTCTCTTTCCAGGTTTTCCGTCATTGGAATCCCGTAATCGTTCTGCAAAATCCTCTTTTTCTCTGCTTCACTGGTTTCATGGGACAGAAGCACATCCAGCATCCGCAGAATTCCGCTATAGTTCGTATGTTCTGGTCCGCCCAGGCAGATCATGACAATAGAAAGCAGGTCGTAGTGTTCCACTGGTTCCACAACCTCGCCTATCAGATTTTCTTCTGTCAGACGATACCGGGTAATCGTATTTGCCCGATACTTCGGCGGGTCCATGCAAATCCAGATGGAATAGACCTTTTTGATTTTTTCATAATGAGAATCCGTAAATTCTCTGCCATACTGGGAAGAAATCGAACGGCTGCAATAATATACGCCGCGTGTAATAATGGGATAGCCGGGGTAAAAATCATTCTGCGCTTCGACATTGATGATAAGGCTGATATGTTCCCCGGAGCCTGGAACAATAGCCCGGAACCGAATGTCATAGGTGATGGTTCCTTCACGCTTCGATTTGTCCTCAGTATCCATGCCGTTGATAATCGTGCCGCCCCCGTCCGGCAATACCGGAACAGCGGCTACCTGGGGAGTACCCTCAATATATTTTTCCGCGATCTCATTAACATCACAATCTTTGTATTCCTCAAGACACGCTTTCATAATCCGTGCCAGAACCGATTTTTCGGACAGAATCCGCTTACAGGCTTCATCATAACCCGCACTGTCATTTGTGCCGTGTATCCCCTGAGCGATTGTCGTTTCTATCTCCATCGTCCTCACCTTCTTTCACCCCCATTCTACCACAGCTTTGCCAGAGCGTCCACTACTTTTTTCAAGAGCAAAACTACATATGCGCCGGGTGATGGAGACACAACGGGCCGCAAAAGTGGCGGAGAAAGTTTCCTCTCTGGCTTGTTGATTTGCTTGCGCTGTTGTGCTATACTTGTCATGAACACAACTCGAAAAATTACAATTAGACGAGGACAATTTTATATGGAGTCCAGAGAAAATTTATGGAGCTGGGATCAGAAAAGTTGTTCGCAACTAAATGAACGCTTAATGTTATACTTAGCTCAGTAAATTAGGGGAAATAACAGAAATATATACCAGAAAGGGAATGATATATGAAAGAAGAAAGTCTGGCGCAGCGCACCGCAGATAAATTAAGAAATTTGATACTCACAGAAAAACAATATAAATTTGGGGATAAGCTTCCAAATGAAAATGTGCTTTCTGAGGAACTAAGAGTTAGCAGAACAACGCTTCGAGAAGCTACCCATATTCTGATATCAGAGGGATTGCTAAATGTTCAAAGGGGGAAAGGTACTTTCGTTGTGGAGCAGTTGGAGCGTCATGCGGATAGTGGGATTGACCTACAGGAGATAAGCAGGAAAAAAGTGACCTTGCGGGATTTGTATGAAACAAGAATGATTTTTGAACCAGAAGCAGCGGCTTTGGCATGTGTAAGAGCCAGTGATGAAGAAATTGCTCATATATTAAAATTAGGGGAACAATGTCAAAAATATTTGAAGAAAAGTCATACCAGTGAACAGAGAATAGAATCGGAGATTGCCTTTCATGGTGCGCTTATCAAGGCATCTCACAATGAGTTTATCGGACAGTTTTTGCCAGTTTTGACTGCAACGATAGAAAAAACCTTTGATTTGGATCATAATCTTCATATTATTGAGAAAGATGCGTTTGAAGACCATGCTATGATTATGAAATTTTTAGAGCAGCGGAATCCAGAAGCTGTTAAATGCGCAATAAAGATTCATTTGAATAACGCAATGCTTACAGAAGGATTGGAAAATTGATATGCAATAAACAGGGCTGTCACACTGATTGCAGTGCGGCAGCTTTTTCTATCAAGAAGCAAATTTTATATTGACAGAAAAGTAAGAGCATGTTATAATATGTCATACATCATTAGATATGATGTCATATCACAAGGGGAGGTGAGATTGAAACATTGCAAATCGAGTAAAAAAACGGCAAAATTGAAAAAAGCGTACAAAACCAAGCCCAGCCGCTGAATTGTTTTGCACGCTATTCCGTCTTAGATAGTGAATAAGCCAAGGCTTTTGCCACAGCACCTGCACACTGGTTGCAGACAGACGATAATTCTGTTTTCCAGCGCCGGGAGATCACTATTCTAAGGCAAATTATTTCGTGTTGTGCTGCATATGCCAAGAAAGTTTCATATCCTTTGGTGTCTTGTAGCACAGAAGAAAGGTATGGTAATTATGAGTAAGGCAAAAATTTATTATCAGGAAGACTGTAATCTAAGCCTTTTAGAAGGAAAGACGA
>CAMWQV010000670.1 GCA_947176425.1 uncultured Clostridia bacterium | reverse complement strand
GCCTTATTTGCCTCCGCATCGCCGTGGACCATATTGGTCAGTTCCCACGCCAGGATTTCTTTAGCGCAATTTAATTGACTGCCCTCCCAGCTGTCCATCTCGTTGATCTGCTCCAGCGGCAGGAACGTCAGCATCCGGATACATTTCATCACGTCAGCGTCTTCGACATTGCGCCAGTACTGGTAAAAATCATAGGGACTGGTTTTATTGGCATCCAGCCAGACAGCATTGCCGGCAGTCTTCCCCATCTTATTCCCCTGCGCGTCCGGCAGCAGCGTGATTGTCATTGCATGGGCGGCCTTCCCCAGCTTCCGCCGAATCAGTTCCGTACCGCCCAACATATTGGACCATTGGTCATTGCCGCCAAACTGCATATTACAGTTATTATGCTGGAAAAGATAGTAGAAATCGTAAGACTGCATAATCATGTAGTTGAACTCCAGAAAACTCAGTCCCTTTTCCATCCGTTGTTTATAACAGTCAGCCCGGAGCATATTATTGACGGAAAAGCAGGCCCCTACTTCCCGCAAAAGCTCAACGTAATTCAGATTCAGAAGCCAGTCGGCGTTATTGACCATTTCAGCCTTTCCCTCGCCGAACTCAATAAAGCGTTCCATCTGCCGCTTAAAACACTCCGCATTATGGTTGATATCCTCTTTTGTCAGCATTTTACGCATATCAGTACGGCCCGACGGGTCTCCAATCATTGTCGTACCGCCGCCAATCAGTGCAATAGGTTTGTTCCCTGCCATTTGGAGACGCTTCATCAAAGTCAATGCCATAAAATGTCCTGCGGTCAGGCTGTCCGCTGTGCAGTCAAAGCCGATATAAAACGTAGCTTTTCCCGCGTTAATCATTTCCCGGATTTCTTCCTCATTTGTGACCTGTGCGATCAGGCCCCTGGCAACCAGTTCTTCATAGAGCTGCATACAAATCAATTCTCCTTCAAAATAAATTTTGTTCATAACTCCGCACGCCGTCCGCGGATAACATTATACCCCACAACCGATAAAATCACGATCACAGCCCCAGCCATCGACAGCGGTCCCACCTGTTCATGGTAAAAAACTGCTACCAGAATAGGGTTCAGAACCGGTTCGATTCCGGAGATCAGCGAAGCCGTGACAGCCGGTGTTGTACGAAGGCCAATACACATCAGCACATAGGCCAGCCCCACCTGAAATGCACCCAATATAACAACGCTGACGATTGCTGCTGCTGTAAATTCCGTTTCCCGCAGCAAAAACGGGAATCCAAGAATCACACTGAGAAAATCTCCCCAAAACACGGATAAAATAGGGTCGGCATCCGGCAGGTCATTCAGCAGGAACACGCCCGCATACGTAATACCGGAAATCAATGCCAGTATGTTCCCCAGCATACCGCCCATTTCAAGGCTCTCCACAAAAAAGCAGACAACGCCCAGCAAAACCAATACACATATGATAATATCCAATCTCTGGGGCCGTTTTTTCCAGAACAGGATTGATAAAATAATCACAAAAATCGGTGCCGTAAATTGCAGAACGATGGTATTCGCGGCAGTTGTCAGTTTATTCGCCAAAGAAAACAGAATATTTGTTCCGCAGACGCTGACCATCCCCAATGCAATCCAGCGGTCAAACCGCAGCTTATGATGGGTGAGAAACAGATACAGACCAACCACCATCAGCGCGACCATATTTCTGGCACTGTTAATACTCATCCCATTCCAGGGGATAACCTTGATACATAAACCGCCGATACTATACAGCACAGCGGCAAAAAAGACGCATAGCGTACCGCATCTGCGTTCTGTTTCCTGCTGCTGCAAAAAAACACCCCCTGTCCCCTTATCTTCCCAAAAGAAGTAAACTGGACAGAGGGCGAAAAAATCGCGGTACCACCTCTGATTCACCGTTCCCTCACGGAAAACGGCCTCATGAAGTCCTGCCAGGACCTCCGGCGCTGTATCGGGCGCAACCGGCGGAGCCTACTGCAAAAAACGGTTCAGTCCGCTGCTCCAGGATGTATTCACGCCGCCTTCCTCTCCCCTTCACACCATCCAGAGGCTCTCTTTGCAGTACACTGCGGTGTTACTTGTTCCTGTCATCGCATTATCAGTTGCTGAATATAGCATAAAACAACAAGATTGTCAATAGGGATTTTAAAAAGTCTAGGGCAATCGCTTAAAAGCAAAGCATACGCAATCTGGAAAACAGGATTACAAAGGAGAGCAAAACGAACGGCAGCAGAAGTGTAGAAATAGGATAGATCAAACAGAAGAAATTGTAGAGAAGACCAGATTTTTGAACATCTGAGGATCCGTCATAAAATCAATCATTTTTTGCCTGGTTGTCTTTTTATTTTCCAAGCCAGAGGTAAAAACCACCGCCTTTAGGCGGTAAATGCTTTCAGCACTCCTCTTAAAAAGCAGCTGCAAGTAAGCAGCAACTTCTTGAGACGGAGCGAAAAGAAAGCACTAACCTGAAAAGAAATCTTCAGCAGGCTTTAGCCTGAGATGCGACTTTCAGTCGCTTGAAATGTGGCTTTCAAGCCGCAATAACCCACCGGCTGAGTCTGAATTTTAAAGTGTGTAGGAGCCAAA
>CAMWQV010000669.1 GCA_947176425.1 uncultured Clostridia bacterium | reverse complement strand
ATCGGTCTCACGGTCCAGAGCCTCCTCCGTCAGACGCAACCGCCGCGCCTGTCCTTGCCGGTCGGCGCGGCGGCCGTTTTCTTCCTTCTCATACTCGCTGCGGTTGTGCAGAATTTCTTCTTTTGCCTCCAGCAGCGCCTCACGCTTCTTGCTTTCCGAGTTTTTAATTGCTTCGTTCAAAATCCGGCGGGCTTCTTCTTCCGCGCTGGATATTTCTTTTTCGGAAAACTTTTTTCGATAGCTGTAACCGAGAACGAAGGAAGCAGCCGCAGCCAATATGCAGGCGATTGCCGCCCACACGATATTGACTGTCATGTCTCTGTTTTCCTCCTACTTGCTTTTTCCCGACAGTATGCTTATGGGGGTTTGTGCGGGTCCGGCGGTGACGTAACGCCGGGCGCGGAAATAATCAGCGGATACCCCTTTTTACCCGCCGACAAAAATCCACTTCAATAATACCGCCTTCCTATGCTTTCTGTCAAGTAAAACTTCACTTTTGTGCCGGAAGAAAACTCGGTTGCTCCTGAACGGACGGCAGCTTCCGCAGACGCCAGCACAGTCCGCTGAAACGGCGCTGCTGGCGGTCGTTGGCGGCCATGCGGCTTAAAGCAGCGTCATCCCCTGCAACAATAAGAAGCTCCCGGGCGCGGGTGACGCCGGTATATAAAACGCCCCTGACCATCAGCGACGGCGCGGACGGCAGCACGGTCAGAATCACAGCACGGTACTCGCTCCCCTGGCTCTTATGGACGGTCACAGCGTAGGCAAGCTCGATCTCCATCAGCATTTCCATTGTATACGCCGCTGTGCGTCCGTCAAAATTGAGGGTCAGCAGTTCGCCGGAGGGGTCGATCTCCTCCACGACGCCCACGTCCCCGTTAAAAATGCCGGAACCGGTCACGCCGTCCTCCCGAACCCACAGCACGTCATAATTATTCCGTATCTGCATAATTCGGTCGCCGGTACGGAAGATATGCTCCCCCCACGCCACCTGCCGTTTATTGGGCGCGGGCGGGTTCAAGGCGGCCTGCAAAGCATGATTCAGCGCGGCGGTACCCCATGCGCCTTTCCGTGTGGGGCAAAGCACCTGAATCTGTCCCGGCGGGATGCCCATATTGTCCGGCAGGCGTTTCCGGCACAGCTCCACCACCAGGTCCACCACCGCCTGGGGGTCGCGGCGGCGCATGAAAAAGAAATCGCTGTCCGTCCGGTTTCGCAGGTCCGGCAGAACCCCCTGATTGATGGAGTGGGCGGCGCGGACAATCGCCGACGCCTGGGCCTGCCGGAAAATCTCCGTTAAACTGACCATCGCAATTTTACCGCACCGGATCAAATCCCCGAACACGTTTCCCGGCCCGACTGACGGCAGCTGATCCGGGTCCCCCACCATTACAAGGCGGCAGTCCGGTCTCAGCGCGGACAGCAGGGCGCTCATCAGCGGCAAATCTACCATACTCATCTCGTCCACAATCACGGCTTCCGCAGTGAGGGGGTCGTTTTCGTTTTTCTGGAACGTCACTTCTCCGGTCTCCTCTTTCCGGCTCATCCCCAATGCCCGATGAATGGTCTGCGCTTCCCGCCCGCACAGTTCGCCCAAACGTTTGGCGGCGCGTCCGGTGGGGGCAAGCAGGAGGGTACTGCACCCCATACGGGCAAGCAGCGCGACGATTCCCCGCACGGAGGTCGTCTTGCCGGTACCGGGACCGCCGGTCAGAAGAATCACGCCCTCTTTGGCCGCCAGCTCCACCGCAAGACGCTGCGCGGGCGCATACGACAGCCCCTGCGCCTCCTCAATCTCAGACAGAATCTTATCCACCCGGTTGGCTATGTAGTCCGAGCGTTCCGCCTGACTGCGGAGCATTTGATCCAATTTCAGGGTAACATACCGCTCGGCATCGTACAGGCGGCGCAGGTAGCACGCCTCCAGCCGGGCGACGCGGTCCCGCTTAATATTGCCCATTTGCAGCAGATGCTCCAGCGACTCCTCCACCACATCCGGCGGACAGTCGATCAGCTGCGACGCGGCCGCGGCCAGCTTGTCCCGCGGCAGAAAGACGTGGCCGTTATTAAGATTATGGCTGAGTTCAAACAGCAGGGCGGCTTCCACTCTCCGGCTGCTGTCCCCGGAGAATCCCAGGGACAACGCTATTTCGTCCATCACGGAAAAATCCACCCCGTACTGCTCATCCGCCAGAAGATAGGGATTTGCCCGCAGTTTCTCCAATGCCTCAGACCCGTACCGGCGGTAGAGCTGCAATGCCAACGCCAGCGGGAGATCATTGAGGCTCAGAAATTCCAGCAGACGCCGCATACCGGTTTGATAGCGGAAGCTCTCTACAATTTCCTGCGCCCGCCGGGGGGTAATGCCCCTAACCTCCGAAAGCCGTTCCGGTTCGTCCTCCAGAACGGCCAGGGTACGGTCGCCGAAACAGCTGACGAGCCGTTCGGCGGTGGCAGGCCCCACGCCTTTCATCGTGCCGGAGGAAAGATAGGCAAGTATCCCCTCCTCCGTGGACGGCAGATGACGTTCGACCTGATGAGCCAGAATCTGCTCGCCGTGGACGGGGTGCGTGACCCATTGTCCAATGA
>CAMWQV010000668.1 GCA_947176425.1 uncultured Clostridia bacterium | reverse complement strand
GCGGGAACAGCAGCGACGGCGGTTCCAAGAACAACAGCGGCGGGAGCCAGAATAATTCCCAGCAGCAGGATCAGGTCAATACCCCTGACGACAGCGCGGGCGGCGGCGACCAGGTGACGATTACCTTCGCTACATATCCCGTGGGCGATATGACCAATGAATCCGTCGTCAACGGCCTGATCGCAGACTTCAACGCCGTGCATCCGGAGATCAAAATCAACGTTCAGTATCTGGACTACACCAACGGCGACGATACCGTCAATACCGCTATTGAGGCCAAAAACGCCCCCGATATCATCTTCGAGGGTCCCGAGCGTCTGATTGCCAACTGGGGCGCGAAAGGCTATCTGGTGGACCTGAAAGACCTGATTGTTCCCGGCACTTATGACGCGACCATGTCTTCCTGCACCAATACAATGGGTTCCGTGTACGAACTGCCTGTCTGCCAGACTGCCCACTGCATGGGCATCAACTACGACGCTTTTGAGAAGGCAGGCGCGCTTCAGTACATCGATACGGAGAAGCACACCTGGACGACAGAGGGCTTTATCAATGCGGTCAACGCGCTGGTGGCTGACGGCTGGTCCACTGTGGGCGCGGTCTATTGCAGCGGTCAGGGCGGCGACCAGGGTACCCGTGCGCTGGTGACGAATATGTACGGCGGCACCTTCGCCAACGCGGAGCATACCGAGTACACCGCCAACTGCCCCGAGAACGTAAAGGCTCTGGAAACGCTGCGTGATCTGAACGGCATTGAGTTTGACGCCTCCATCGCGGGCGGCGAGGAGCTGGTGCTGTTCTGCAACGGCACGTTCGCAATGGCTTCCTGCTGGAACGTGGCACAGGAAAAGAGCGAGACAGCCGGTCAGACCGCGCAGTTCGATATCTTCCCCATGGCGTTCCCCACAGAATCCGGCGATCCGGTCCTGCAAGGCGGCATTTGGGGCTTCGGCGTGTTTGACAACGGTGACAAGGCCCGTATTGAAGCTGCCAAGACCTTTATCAAGTTCATGATTGAAGATGACGCGCAGTATGCGAAGCTCGTAGAAGCTACCAGCTACTGGCCCACCAGAGATGTTGACGGTATGTATGCCGGAAACGACATGATGACCGAATACGGCCTGCTGGTTCCCTACATGGGCGACTATTATCAGGTCACGCTGGGCTGGACAGAGGCCCGGACCGCATGGTGGAATATGCTGCAAAACATCGGCAACGGCGCTGACGTAGCGGCAGAGCTGGAGAACTTCCAGAATACCGCCAACGCCGCGGCTGAAGCGGCAGCGCCCAGATAAACCGAAACCTGACGGGCGGCATCCAAGCAGGATTGCCGCAGGAACACAGTCACGAGAGCGTGCCTGTCCCCTATAAACACACTGAGGGGACAGGTGCGCTCTTACAGCAAGGACGCAAACGCGTTAAGAGAGAGGAGAGATTTCTTTGGCGAAACAAACAAATGGAATGAGCCGGGCGCTGGTCCGGCGGGAGACCATCTCCGGTTATCTTTTACTGCTTCCCAGCCTGTTCTTTTTCGTGATCTTTGTCATTTATCCGATGTTGATGTGCCTGTATACCAGCCTCTTTAATTCCACTATGGGGCGGGATACGCAGGATGTGTTCATCGGTCTGGCAAATTATATCGAGCTGCTTCAGGACCCCATTTTTTTAGGCGCGCTGCGCAATACGATCTTAATCGTAGTCGTTTCGGTGCCTACCGTCTGTATCTTTTCCCTGTGGGTCGCCTCCCGGATTTATCAGGTCCAGGGATGGCTCTGCTCCCTGTTCCGGGTGGTATTCTATCTGCCAGTTGTTACCGGATCCGTGGCGGTTACTGTTGTGTGGAAATGGATGTTCCATAACTATTACGGCATCTTTAATACCGTGGGCAAAAGCCTGGGCCTGCTGGAGAAAAATATTAACTGGCTCGCCAATGAGCGTTTTGCCATCTGGTGCATTATCCTGATTCTGTTTACGACTTCTGTCGGACAGCCGATCGTACTTTATGTGTCCGCTCTCGGCAACGTGGATTCCACCCTGGTAGAAGCCGCGAAAGTGGACGGCGCGACGGATTTGCAGGTTTTCTGGAAAATCAAATGGGCGCAGATCATGCCCACTACCCTCTATATCCTGGTCATTACCACCATCAACAGCTTCCAGTGCTTTGCCCTCATTCAGCTGCTGACCGAGGGCGGTCCCAGCCATAGTACCGACACCATTATGTACTACATCTACTATACCTGCTTCAAGCTGTTCCGTTACGGCTACGCCAACGCAATGGGCGTGGTGCTGGCGATCTTTATCGCTGTATTGTCCGCCGTACAGTTCAAGCTGACGAAGTCGGATTCGTGACAGGGAGGTGCAGCTATGAAGTCCCATAACGTTGAAAAAACTTCTGCCTATAAGATCATTTCGCTCATTGCTATTATTATTTTAGCGATTCTCTTTGCCTTCCCTCTCTATTGGATTATCACCGGCGCGTTTAAAACCCCGGCGGCGATCAACTCCGCAACGCCGGAATGGTGGCCGTCAGAGTGGACGCTGCGGAACTTCCGAACCCTCTTTGCCAAACGCAGTGCGCCGCTGTGGGAA
>CAMWQV010000667.1 GCA_947176425.1 uncultured Clostridia bacterium | reverse complement strand
TTCCAGATGGGATTGGAAAGTCTCCGGGAAGTCCAGGAACCGCTCTCGCTCTTCTGGCTGGTAGATATATCTGTTTACACTTCATCATCCTCGATGTCTTCATCGTCTTCGTCCTCACCTAAGGAATTGATAAAAGTTACAATCGACTCCGCCAGACAGGTCACATGTTCTTCTGGGTTCTCGCCATATTCAAACTCGTGATCATAATAATAGATTGCACCGTAATCCGCCTCTCTTACACTGAAGCAGAAAAGGTTTCCGCCGTCTTCATCGGCAAACGGAATCAGCCAGTCCGGGATTCCTTCGTCTTCTCTCAAAAGCCTCAGTGTATTTTCCACAGATCGCTCCTTTTTGCCACTTACCGGAATAAACCAGTCAACGACGTATGTATTTTCGTTTTTGTCTGTAAAAACAGGTTTTTGGGGATAGCCTCCATTATAAATCAAGTAGTGTTCCCGCACCGCTGCCGGGATTTTTACCTGAAATTTTTGCTCAATGCAGTCTAAATCTTCTGCTTTTGCCTTTCCATGGGTATGTAAAATTTGATTATTATACACAATTTGCAAACTCCTTTCCTCATTTTACAATCAATCTATTATTTGTCATATATAAAATTCTAAGTTTAATTTTCTCTGTAATACCTGATCCAGTATACCAACACACACAACAATCCATACAGGAAGATTGCCGCACCCGACTTGATGTATCCCATATCAGCGAGGAGTTTTTCATTGCTGTAGTGCATCACATTGTAATCACTATATTGATCAGCCTGGCCGGAGAGCATCTTTTCGATGGTAACCTTCCGTTTAGAGAAAAGGTCAAACCAATGTAATGACTGGATTTCCGCTTTACTTACCTCCTATTACTGCTCCATAAGAGGAGGCAAAATCCGGCACACCACACCGCCTGCTTCTAAGGTACTCTGGAAGCGAATGGCCTCAGGCCGGGTCAGACCGGACAAGGGTTCTATCTCATATTCCCCTGAACTTGTCCGGACAGTCTGGAGGGATTCTTTTGCCTGTTCCAGTGTTATCCCACGCAATTTGGCAAGCAGCCCAGGCAAGAACGGATTTTTGCTTGGCTTTCCTTCTACCCAGATGGAAAACCGTGTGGTGAGCATGATCCGCTTGGGCTGACCAGACTCGTCCATCCAGATCTGAATCCAGATGCGTGAGAACTCCACCTCGATACTTCCGTCCTCCAACCACCGAACCTGATCAGGGTGATAGCGGAAATATTGCTCCAAAGTGCAGTTGTGAAGGAAGAGATTGGGGAGGATTTGATCCACATCAAAAGAAAACTGCTCCAATTCTCTGTCTGTCCAGCCCGCATTGGTCAGATGCAGCTCCTCCCAATGGCGAGCGATGTACTCCACACTCATCGCCTGGATATTCAGCATACGAGGCAGACGGCTCTCCAGCTGCTCCAGAAACGCCTGCTTGCGGCCAGGAGCTTTCCAGTAGTGCTTGAGCGCTGAATTGTAGTTGGAAACCAACTCGGTAGACGGGGGGAAAATAAACTGAACCTCGGGGTGATCCGGACAACGGAAGTTGGGCATGACCCGGTTTACCTCCAGTGCCCGACCACCCGGCAGCGGAACTTCCCACAGGCAACAGTCCGCAAAGACAGATGTCACTTCATCTGCCGCCTTGTGGCAGACAGGACATACACCATGATCCCCGCCAAACCAGAGATGCACCTTATAGGTTCCTGGCGTCTTGTCATAACATTTCCGGGGTTCTGTGTAGGTGTGGAACTGGTAACTGCCGCCCATGTATTCCGCAAAGCTCTCCAAAGTTACTTCCTCGGGCACAGGCCGGGTCGGGGACTGTTTTTCCTGAAAAGCCCTGATATATTTTGGTGGAAACCGATAATTCTCCGCCCCCAGCAGTTTGGCCGCTTCCTTCAGATACCAGGCCCAGAATTTAATCTCCCGCACCGCCCGCTTGCCTGGATTGCCTTCAGAGTCAGCATCCCGCCAGGCCATAGCAGCGTTTTTTGCTGTGTCCCAGTCGTAGGGATCCAGATCACTATCTACGGCATCCGCACACCAGGGCTCCAGAAGAGACTCGTCCTCCAGAGCCACCACCAAAGCCCCCCAGGCGGCCAGAGCTGCGGCAGGGCCGCTGTCATCACCTTTGTTGTCTGCAATATCCACGAAGTCGTCAATGACGCCGCTCTCGGTGTTAAGGGCTTCTGCTGAAATTTTTCCATCCAGATAGGCCCGGGTTCGCTTCACCAAACGTTGGGGACGTTTGTCCTCACTGTCAAAGGCGCACCAGATACGGGATACTTTTTGGGCGCAGGCCAGAGCCAGCTCTGCCCGTTTCTTCAATGGTTCGGTGAGGGAGCGAAACGTGCCGAAGTCCCGCTCTCTAGGTTCCAGCGAACCCATAGCTTCCCACAGCTTTCGGCGGCTGGGAAAGCTGAGTACGCCAGTTTCTGCGATTTCTTTCTCCACTTGTTCCAAAATAGGGATCATTATATGTTCAATTCAGATATCTCCTTTGTCTAATTATCATTTCTGCAAATGAGCCAGCCATCGGGGATTATGATTCAAGCCCATTCCCTTGCTTCCAGTCTGCCCA
>CAMWQV010000666.1 GCA_947176425.1 uncultured Clostridia bacterium | reverse complement strand
GGTGCTGGGCATGGTGTATAACTATCTGCCCTTCATGATTCTGCCGATTTATTCGGTGATTGAAAAACTGGATGTCAGCCTCATTGAAGCGGCACGGGACCTGGGAGCAAATTCTGCCGGCGTGTTCCGCAAAGTGATTCTGCCACTGAGTTTGCCGGGAGTGCTGTCCGGCGTGACGATGGTGTTTGTGCCGTCGGTATCCACTTTTGCTATCTCGAAACTGCTGGGCGGCAACAATGAGCTGCTGCTGGGCGACTTGATTGAACAGCAGTTTCTGGGCACCGCCTATAATCCCTATCTGGGCTCTGCTATCGCGCTGGTTATGATGGTGATTGTGGTGGTGTGCATGGCCCTGATGAACCGCTTCGGCGAGGGAGAAGAACAGGCGGTGATGCTGTGATGAAAAAGCCGTCAAAGCTGAACCGGTTTTTTATGGCGCTGGTATTTTTCTTTCTGTACGCGCCGATTTTTGTCCTGATCGTTTTTTCCTTTAACGATTCCAAAAGCCGCACCGTCTGGCAGGGTTTTACGCTGGATTGGTACGCGGAACTATTCCGGGACAGCGCTATTACCGGCGCAATTGGGACCACGCTGCTGGTTTCTTTGCTGGCAACGGTCATCGCGACCGCGGCGGGAACGCTGGCGTCAGTCGGCTTCTTCAATATGAAAAAGCGCATTCGAGGCCCGCTGATGACCATTAACAATATTCCCATGACCAACGCGGATATTGTGACCGGCGTCAGCCTGTGCCTGCTGTTTGTGGCGTTTTTCGGCGTATGGGGCGGTTTCGCGGAGTGGTTCAACAGCTTGGGCCTGTTCCGCCTGCCTGCCCGTCTGCATATGGGCTTCGGAACCCTGCTGATTGCCCATCTGACCTTTGATATCCCCTATGTCATCCTGTCCGTCATGCCAAAGCTGCGCCAAATGGATAAAAACCTGATCGACGCGGCGCAGGACCTGGGCTGTACCTGGATGCAGGCGTTTTGGAAAGTCGTTCTTCCGGAGATCAAACAGGGAATTGTCTCCGGCGCGCTGATTGCGTTTACCATGAGTGTGGACGATTTTGTCATCTCCTATTTTACCGCAGGTTCTACCACGTCCACACTGGCGATGGTGGTCTACGGTATGACAAAAAAACGCATCAGTCCCAAAATTAACGCTGTATCTTCTCTGCTGTTTGCCACCGTGCTGACGCTGCTGATTATTGTCAACGTCCGCGAGGCCAGACAGGAGAAACAGAAATAGGGATTTTATCTTGAATTTTTGGAGGTATAACGGAAATGAAAAAGTTTATCATACTGCTCTTTGCGCTGGCGCTGGCACTGACGGCGTGTTCATCCAACGGCGAAAGCGGCGGCGATACCGGCGGCAGCAGCGGAGACCGTGTACTCAACGTCTGCGGCTGGGGCGAAAATATCGACCCGGATTTGATCACAAAGTTCCAGAAGGACACCGGTATCCGCGTCAACTATCAGACCGCTGAGAGCAATGAAACCATGTACGCGGTCATTAAGCAGGGCGGCAGTGACTATGATGTAATTGTCCCGTCGGATTATATGATCGGGCAGATGATTGCGGAGGATATGCTGGCAGAACTGGATTTCAGCAAGATTCCTAATTACAGTCTGGTGGGCAGTCAATATAAAAATCTGCCTTTTGATCCGGACAATAAATATGCGGTCCCCTATACGTGGGGCACACTGGGGATTATCTATAATACGACTATGATTGACGGGGAGATTACCAGCTGGTCCGCGCTTTTTGACACCAAATATGAGGGGCAGGTCGGCATGATCGGCAATCCCCGCGATGCCATCGGCGCCGCTCTGATGTATCTGGGCTACTCTATCAATACAACAGATGAGGCGCAGATCAGAGAAGCCTATCAGCTGATCGCGGACGCCCGGGATGCCGGTGTGTATCAGGGATTTTTTATGGATGAGCTGTACGACAAGATGGAGGCCGGAGAGACAGCCATCTGCACCTATTATGCGGGAGATTTTCTGTCTATGTACAGCAACAACTCTGATTTGCGGTATGTAGTGCCCCAAGAGGGAAGCAACTGGTTCGTTGACGCTATGTGCGTTTTGAAGGACGCGGAACACAAGGATGAAGCGATGGAGTGGATTAATTTTATCTGTTCCACAGATGCGTGTCTTGCGAATATGGATTTTATCTGGTACGCCTCCCCCAATACGGAAGCCCTGGAAAAATATCCGGAATATTACGAGAAACAAAACGGTGAACCGATGGAAGAAGAACTGTATCAGGTCATGGCAGCGCCGAAAGAGATTTTAGATAACTGTGAGGTATATCTGAATCTGCCCAGTGAAACGCTTCAATTATACACAGATCTGTGGATCGACCTCCGAATCTGATAGTAAAAAACCTGGGACTGTCCCAAAGGATGGTCCCAGGTTTTATTGACGAAAAATGATCAGATATGAATAATCTCATATTCACGGCTGCCCAATCCCAGTTCTGCGGCGGATTCAATCGTATGAATGCCGTTGCGGGACTCCATCCGCTCAATCAGGGCGGCTTTTCCGGGGTCGGTGGAGTTGTACACCGCGTCTACGCACGCCTGGTCTACAGC
>CAMWQV010000665.1 GCA_947176425.1 uncultured Clostridia bacterium | reverse complement strand
CTAATTTCTTCTTCCATTGGGCAGATTTCAACAACGAGCCTGTCAACGATTGGAAGACGATTGTCTCCACCCTGCTTTCCATCCCTATGGCGCACCAGCTGATCGGGTTTTATACGGTTGCTGACAATACGGACGGGATTTTGAAGGTTATGCGGAGTTATCAGGTCTTTGCGGCGAACCGCATTTCCGACAAAGTTGCAAGAACCAAGTGGGACATAGGCGGACAGAGAGGTGGTTTTATCTGGCATACCACGGGTTCCGGCAAAACAATGACCTCGTTCAAGTCTGCCCAGCTGATCGCCGCATCCAAAGATGCCGACAAGGTGGTTTTCCTGGTTGACCGTATTGAGTTAGGGACGCAGAGTCTGAAAGAGTATCGGGGCTTTGCCGAGCAGAACGAGGAAATCCAGGCGACGGAAAACACACATATTCTCATAGCAAAGCTGACAAGCCAGAACCCCGCCGACACGCTGATCGTCACGTCCATCCAGAAGATGAGCAATATCCGGGATGACACTGAAGTTGAGCTGAACGCCGCTGACCTTGCGATTATGCAGTCAAAGCGGATTGTGTTCATCGTGGACGAGTGCCATCGCTCCGTTTTCGGGGAAAACATGATGCCGAGAATCAAGCAGACGTTCCCCAAAGCAATCTTTTTTGGCTTCTCTGGAACGCCGATTCAGGACGAGAACCAGAAAAAGGGCAGTATCACCGCAACGATTTTTGGCGACGAGCTTCACCGCTACAGTATCGCCGACGGTATCCGTGACAAGAACGTGCTGGGATTCGACCCGTACAAAGTCCTGACCTATAAGGACAGCGATTTGCGACAGAGTGTTGCGCTGGAGAAAGCGAAAGCAGATACGGTGCAGAAAGCCATAGCTGACCCGAAGAAAAGCAAGGTTTACTATGAATATATGTCGATGCCAATGGCGGGAAGTTATACCGATGCCGGGGATTATGTGAAGGGGATTGAGGATTATATCCCAAACAGCCAGTATGAGCGGGAAGAGCATCAGAACATGGTTGTCCAGGACATCAAGGACAACTGGGTGACGCTGAGCCATAACGGAAAATTTCATGCGATTTTTGCAACAGCAAGTATCCCAGAGGCAATGCAGTATTACCAGCTTGTCAAGACCGCGATTCCCGAACTGAAAGTGACGGCCCTGTTTGACCCAAGTATCGACAACAACGGAAACGGCATCATCAAGAAGGACGGCCTTGAGGAAATCATACTGGACTATAACAAACGTTACAAACAGGATTTCACAATTCCCACCTTTGCCAAGATGAAAAAGGATATTTCCGCCCGGCTTGCCCATAAAAGCCCCTATACCCGGATAGAGCATACCCCGGATTTACAGATTGACCTGTTAATTGTGGTAGACCAGATGCTGACGGGATTTGATTCCAAGTGGATTAACACGCTTTATATGGATAAGGTTCTGCAATACGAGAACATTATTCAAGCGTTTTCCCGGACAAACAGGCTGTTCGGCCCGGAGAAACCTTTCGGAACCATACGTTACTATAGGCGTCCACACACAATGGAACGGCTGATTGGCGCGGCGGTCAAGCTGTATTCTGGTGACAAGCCGCTGGCCCTGTTTGCAGAACGTCTCGACAAAAATCTTGAGGGAATGAACTTTATTTTTTCTCAGATTCAGGACTTGTTCGAGCAGGCAGGGGTTGAGAATTTTGCCAGCCTTCCGCCGGAAATGATAGAGCGGAAGAAATTTGTCGGCTTGTTCAAGTCGTTCAATGAGTATTTGGAAGCGGCAAAGGTGCAGGGATTTGTATGGAAAACGTTGATCTATGAGTTTGAAAACGACGCCCCAGAGGAGAAGAAGCAGGTTGAGGTTGTTCTAAGCGAGGTCACTTACAAGATTCTCGCACAACGGTACAAGGAGTTGTTCTCTCCTAGCAGCGGCACGGGTGGTGACGGTGATGTTCCCTATGACATTGACGGCTATCTGATCGCCATAGACACTGAAAAAATAGACGTGGATTACATGAACTCCCGGTTTGCAAAGTATGTAAAATTGCTTCATCAGCAGGGAGCAAGTGCAGATGCTATCCGGCAGGCGGAGGACGAACTGCATAAGACGTTTGCTTCGTTGACATTGGAAGAACAAAAATTTGCAAATATTTTCTTACATGACATTCAGAGTGGTGATATTGAACCGGAGGACGGAAAAACGTTCCGCGACTATATTACTGAATATCTTACCAGGGCAAAGGATGACCAGATTCATCATATAGCAGTTTTGTTGGGGCTTGATGAAGATAAACTCCGGGTAATGATGGATGTTCGTATAACAGATGCGAATATCAACGAGTTCGGCAGATTTGACGCTTTGAAAGCCACAGCAGACAAGAAAAAGGCCAAGGCATACTTTGAAAAAATGGAAGGCGCGACGAGCATTCCCCCTAAAGTACCTATGAAAATTGACAAGCTGCTTAGAGAGTTTATTATTAGCGGGGGCTTTGATATTGAGTAGCGGCAAGCAAGGCACCGGTATATACCCGGCGCGTGCTTGTTGGTGGCTAACCGCCCCCAAACCCCTGTAAAACCGGGCGCAGGTGCGCCCGGTTT
>CAMWQV010000664.1 GCA_947176425.1 uncultured Clostridia bacterium | reverse complement strand
ACAATTCCATTGCGAATGTCAAGGTTTTTAGTTTTTCCGTAGGTATATGCGGAAATGGCGCTGGCGAGAACGTCGCTGGCTAAAGCGATGCCCACCGCCTGATAGGGAGGGATTTGCAGGAACGTGACGAGCATAGGCGTAATGACAGCAGCGGCGCTCATTCCCGCGAAACCGGTCCCCAGGCCCGCGCCGATCCCGGCGATAAAACAAACGATAAATTTATACATAGGTTCAGCCCTTTCTTTTTTGTTCGATAACGAACATATTATCATGGAGCGGAAGAAAAGTCAAGAACAGAGGAAACGTATGTTTGTAGCTTATGGAGATTTTATCAGGAAAATCCTGCCTGGTGTTTTACAATACTACAGAAAAATAAATTCCTACTTGCAGGAACAGTACATATGTGCTATACTATTTTCAGCATCATCCCTAATTTAATTTTTGGAGGTAATGAACATGAAAAGAAAAAACCGTTTGGCAGCGTTTCTGCTCGCCATGCTGACGGCTCTGTCCCTGACTGCCTGCGGCGGAAGCGGTGACGGCGGCACCAAAGGCAATGACGGTTCCGGCGGCGCAGGCGGCGGGGCGGTCGATCCGCTGGTCACTGCGATGGCGAACATGGAAAAAGCGGAGAGTATGGACGCCAAAATGGTCATGGAAATGGACATGGAAGCCAACGGCGAGACGTTGGAGACCGTGACCACGATGGATATGAGCGTATTCAACTCCCCCATGCGCATGAAAGTGGATATGACCATGGACATGGGCGGTTACGGTGATGTTTCTATGGCAATTTATGCCGAGGAAGCGGACGGCGGGCTCGTAATGTATATGTACGACGGCATGGACTGGTATTCTGAGAATGCCGCAGCAGATGATCTGGAACAGTACAATGTCGGCAGCAGCATGGATTTCTATATGAACAGCACCACCGGTTTCAAGCAGGAAGGGACGGAACAGATGGAAGGCGTCAGCGCGTACAAATACACCGGCGCCATCACCGGTGAGGCGATGCAGGATGTCATTCTGTCCTCCGGCGCGCTGGATTCGCTGGGTGCGCAGATGGGCATGGACGAGGCCCAGCTCAAAGACCTGCTGTCCGGCATGGGCGATATCTCCGTAGTATTGTGGATCAATGAGGAGACGCTGTATCCGGTCCGCTATGAGATGGATATGACGGCGGTTATGGACGGTCTGATGGCTAAGATACTGGAAAACATGGGCAGCGAAGCCGAGGGCCTGACCATGAGCGTTCCCAAGATGGCGATCAGCATTACCTGCTCGAACTTCAACAGCGCGACGGATTTCGAGATTCCCGCGGAAGCGTATGACGGCGCAGGATACAATCATCAGGCTTGACCGCAATCCAAGATCATATCAGTAAGGAGGCGCCCGTATGAGCGGCACATTGTATCTGGTAGCAACCCCCATCGGCAATTTGAACGACCTCAGTCCCCGCGCCGCTGAAACGCTGGAGACAGTGGATTTTATCGCCGCCGAGGACACAAGGGTATCCATGAAGCTGACGAACCATCTGGGTTTGAAAAAAAACTTTGTAAGTTACCACCAGCACAATCGCGCCGCCGCGGGACCGCCGGTTCTGAAACGGCTGCTGGCAGGGGAGTCCTGCGCCCTGGTCACGGACGCGGGAACCCCTGCAATCAGCGACCCCGGAGAGGACTTGGTGCGGCTGTGCGCGTAACAGAATGTGCAGGTGGTATCGATTCCGGGGTGCTGTGCGCTGATCTCCGCGCTGGCGGTCAGCGGACTGCCTACTGGAAGATTTACATTTGAAGGATTTTTGTCCGTCAATAAAAAAGAACGGCGGGAGCATTTGCAGTCGCTGCTTGCCGAAGAACGGACGATGATTTTTTATGAAGCGCCCCATAAACTGCGTGTAACTCTGTCTGATTTATATGACGCTTTTGGAGACCGGAAAATCGCGCTGTGCCGGGAACTGACCAAACTCCATGAAGAGGTCGCACGGACCACACTGGCACAAGCTGTCGAATACTATCGGGAGAAGGAACCAAGAGGGGAATATGTGCTGGTAGTTGCCGGGGCCGAACGGGCCGAAACGCCTGCCGCAACACTGGAAGAAGGCGTCAGGATGGTGCTGGAACGCCGGGAAGCCGGTGACCGAATGAAAGACGCTGTACGGCAGGTGTCAGCAGATACCGGTCTCAGCAGAAACGAACTGTATGACGCCGCGGTCAAGGCGCTTTAATGGAGGTTTGTATGCACAATTTGATAGATTGGGACCATTTAATCAATTTTCAGGAAGACAATGAGGATGACTGGCAGCCAAAAGCAACCATACCGTTTTTTCTGGACACGCCGTATCTGAAACGGGAATTTCCGTTAGATATCGTCGTTTGGAATCTGACCGAAGATACGCTTGATATCACAAAAAAAGTTGTTGAGTATGTTCTGTCCAATTTCAATAAGCTTTTTGAGACTGCCTGGACCGGCCTGTATTACTTTTGCTGCGCCTATATGGATGATGAGGTAATCAATAATCATTCTTTGACTGAATTTTATCAGGACCCTGTCGCTTAACACCATCTGCCGATGCCGCCGATCTTACGCGGGTCGATAG
>CAMWQV010000663.1 GCA_947176425.1 uncultured Clostridia bacterium | reverse complement strand
TGGCTGACAAGACTATTCTCAAAAAAGCGACCATGTACGTCAACCATCAGGTCCGGAACAATATTATTGAATTTAACCGCAGCAATACCAAATACCGTATTGAAATCCGCGATTACTCCGAATACAATACCAGTGAGGACCGCAGCGCGGGTCTGACCAGGCTCAATGCGGAAATTATCGGCGGAAACGTCCCCGACATCCTGGGTACAGAAGATATGCCCATCAGCCGCTACGCCGCAAAGGGGTATTTGGAAGACCTGTGGACCCTGATTGACGCGGACCCGGATATCAGCCGCGATACCCTGATGGAACACATCTTTGATGTTGCGTCGTTGGACGGGAAATTGTATCAGGTGTTTGATTCCTTCTATATCATGACCGCGATTGGTTCTCAGAAAGTCGTTGGGGACCGGCTGGGCTGGACCCTTGCCGACTTGCAGGCCGCCCTCGCGACGATGCCGGAAGGCTGCTCGATTTTTGGGGATGGCGATACCAGAGATAATATGCTGCGGGTTTTTATGGCGATGAACCTGGACAGTTATGTGGACTGGGAAAAGGGTGAAAGCCATTTCGACAGCGATAATTTCAAGGCCACCCTGGAATTTTGCAGCACCTTCCCTGAAGAATACGAATCCATCAACTATGAGGACCGGGAACCTACGCCTGCCAGAATCGCTAACGGACATCAGATGCTGCAGGAGCTGTACCTGTCCGGCTTCGGCGATATCCAGATGTATGAGGCCATGTTCGGCGGCAGCGACGCGCTCCAGAGCTATGACATCAGCTATGACCATTCTTCTGGCGGCAGCTATACAGTTTCTGTCATGTCAGGTACGTCTGGTTCCGTCAGCGGCTGGAATGATGGCCGCAGCAGCCAGCGGGTCATTCCGGGCCGCTATATCTCCTATGTGGGCTTCCCCAGAGAGGACGGCGGTATAGGCAGCGGCTTCAGCCTGAACCAGGGCATGGCGATCTCCAGCACCTGCAAGGATAAAGAGGGCGCGTGGTCCTTTGTCCGTCAGATTCTCCTGCCCTCTATGGACGATGATGACTACGGCTACAGACATTGGGGCTTCCCCAGCAATAAAGCCGATTTCGACAAGACCGTGGAACAGGCGATGGAAGTCGAATATATGACCGACGGCGAGGGCAAGACGGTTCTGGACGATAACGGAAACCCTGTGCAAGAATCCAAAGGCGGCTGGGGCTGGGACACCCTCAATATCGACCTGGTAGCTACAACCCAGGAGGAATATGACCAGGTTATGGAGCTGTACAACGCGGTGGATTCCGTGTACAGCTATGACGAGAGTATTTTCAATATCGTGACTGAACAGGCGGGACCCTATTTCAGCGGCGACAAGTCCCTTGAGGAGGCCGTCACGCAGATCAACGACCGTGTGAAACTGTACATCAATGAAAATCGCTGAGAAAATCAAATTAAATGAGAAAAAGGACCCCGGGCAGCCGCGTCAGAAACGGACTGCCCGGGGCGTCCGGGGTATTCGAGGGCTTGGAAATATCCGGAAGACCTGGGAGGACGGCAATACCCAGATCAAAGATCTCCTGTGCAGTATGGGGTTTCTGGGGCCGAGCGTCATCGGCGTGACCTTGTTTTTTATCGCGCCGTTTCTCGTGGTCGTGTATTACTCCGTGATCCGAAGCCCGATCAATCCGGAATTTGTGGGACTGTCGAATTTTATTTCCGTTTTGCAGAACTCGTCCTTCCAGACCGCCGCGAAAAATACCGCGATGTTTTCTGTCATCGCCGTGCCGCTGGCGGTGGTGCTGAGCCTTGCGCTGGCGCTGCTGCTGGAGTGCAGGATTCCCTGTAAGAGCCTGTTCCGGACCTTCTTTTTAAGTCCTATGATGGTCCCGGTGGCGTCCGTGGTGCTGATCTGGCAGGTGGTGTTCCACTACCGCGGGACCCTGAATCTGGTGCTGGACAATTTCGGCATCGACCCCATCGACTGGCTGAACTCGCCCTACTGCCTGCTGGTAATCGTAGTGCTGTTCCTGTGGAAGAACCTGGGGTACAATATGATTCTCTTTATGGCGGCCCTCAACAATATCCCCAAAGAACTGCTGGAAGTGGCGGACGTGGAGGGCGCGTCAGCGGCGCATAAGTTTTTTAATATCAAGCTGCGGTATCTGTCGCCGACCGTGCTGTTCGTGGCGATTCTGTCCATTATCAACTCGTTCAAGGTCTTCCGGGAAATTTATCTGCTGACCGGGGATTACCCCTATAACGGGCTGTACATGATGCAGCATTTTATGAACAATACGTTTAATCAGCCGGATTACCAGAAAATGGCCACTGCCGCCGTGCTGCTGGCGCTGGTCATGGTCGCGCTGATTGCCCTGCTGTTCAAGGCAGAGGATATTTTTGGAAAGGACGTGGAGGGATGATAAAAAACCATTATCTGGCGCGCATGATCCTGACCATTATTGCGGCGGGATTTGCGGTGGCGTTCCTGATGCCCGCCGTGCTGACAATTTCAAATTCCTTCATGACCCAAAGCGAGATCAGCGCGAACTATGGGCATGTATTCAAAAACGTCTCCGGCAGCGAGGGCAAGACCTATATATCAGAGACCGTG
>CAMWQV010000662.1 GCA_947176425.1 uncultured Clostridia bacterium | reverse complement strand
CCTGTTTCATTTCTCGTTGGTGCCTTTCGCAGAAAGGCGGTTTATAAAAATGAAGCTGATATATGTAGCGTCTCCCTATGCGGGAGATGTTGAAAAGAACGTAGATTATGCAAAGCAGGCTTGCCGGACTGTCATGGAGAGCGGGAATGCGTTCTTCGCTCCCCATCTTCTGTATCCGGCAATTCTGGATGATATGGTTCCGGAAGAACGGCAGCTCGGTATTGAGATGGGACTGACTATGCTCTCCCGCTGTGAAGAGCTGTGGGCGTTCGGCCCCAGGATCAGCGCCGGAATGCAGGCGGAGATGGAGGAAGCGGACCGTCTCGGCATTCCTGTCCGCAGGATGGAGATATCCGAGGATATGCTCCAGACCGAATCGCCTGATATGACGATGTTATAAGAGGGACTATAAAATGAAATACGGAATACTCGCAGTTACCAGCCCTGACTCCATATGGGGCCGGACTGCCCGATGGCGCGGCAGCAGAGATGGACGGCCCTTCGTCTTTGACACAATGGAACAGGCGCGGGAAGCGGCGAAAGCGTTCAACGCTCAGATCGGACCATTTCATGATACCTGCCATCATACTGCCGTGCCGCTGGAGAAGGAGGAATCACAATGGAATATAGCATGACAATGGGAAGTTTATTCGATGGGATTGGCGGTTTTCCGCTGGCGGCAGTCCGCAGCGGCATCAAGCCGGTCTGGGCCAGCGAGATCGAGCCGTTCCCCATCCGCGTCACGCAACACCACTTCCCGGATATGCTCCATGTGGGCGACATCACCAAACTGAACGGTGCGCTGCTGCCGCCAGTGGATATTATCTGCGGGGGCAGCCCGTGCCAGGACTGAGTATTGCCGGAGCAAGAGCCGGTCTGACCGGCGAACGTTCCGGCCTTTTTATGCACCAGGTCCGTATCGTAAAGGAGATGAGAGCAGAGGATGAACGAATTGGACGAACAGGTAAGTTTGTACGACCGAGGTACCTCGTGTGGGAAAACGTTGGAGGCGCATTCAGCAGCTCGGCCTCCGGCTGTCCCAAAGGGGAGGACTTCCGCATCGTCCTGGAAGAAATCGTCCGGATTAAAGACCATACCCTACATGTCCCTGGACCTCACCCCTGGAAGTGGCAACCTGCTGGGAGAATTTTACTGGGAGATGATTTCTCCCTTGCCTGGCGGGTCCTCGACGCTCAATACTGGCCCCGCACCCCTCAGCGGAGAAGACGTATCTACCTTGTCGCAGATTTTGGAGGACGCTCCGCACCGCAAATATTATTTGAGCAAAACAGCCTGTCTGGGCATCCTGCGCAGGGCGGAGGAACGGGGTAAGGCGCTGCCGCCGCAGCTCAGGACAGCCCTGATGATGCAGGCGGGATTGACAGAATGTACTGCGGAGAAAATGCGGGAAATCCGGCAGCAATCCATTGCCTTTGCCGCCAACCAGCGGGACGAAGTGCGGGATCTCCACGATGTGGCCGGTGCGCTGGGGGCGCAGCCAGGAATGAAACAGCAGACATTTATTGCGCAGGATTGTCTGACTCCCTGGGACACACAGCAATCCCGCATTTTTACGCCGGAGGGAACCGCGCCGACTCTGGCCAGTGCAGACGGCGGCGGCGGAAGAAATCCGGGCGGCCTTCTGTTTGACGGAGGAGGAAGCAGGACAGGCAGTCTGACTCCCTGGGATACCCAGCAGGCCCGTATATTCGGGCCGGACGGAGCCTTTGCAACGATTGCCAGCGGGGAAAAGAATCCCGGCGGTCTGGTATTCACCGCAGGTTTCTGTGCCGGAGCCAGCCCAACCGCCGGGAACATCGGCTATCAGGAGGAGGTCGCTCCCACATTGAAAGCCTCCGCCAGCGGAAACATGATGCCCTCTGTCCTCTGCCTGAACGATCAGGGCGGCAGCGTCATGGAATGTTCAGAGGAAGTGGCCGGAACCCTCCGCGCACAGGAGCATGGTCATCAGCCGCTTGTGTTCGAGAATCACGGAATCGCGGCCAGATACCGCGGCCCGCTGTCTGTCGCGCCAACCCTGTCTGCCCGTATTGGCACGGGAGGAAATAACGCCCCCATTGCCATACAGGACGCAGTCACCTACGCGCGGCAGCGGACGGACAAATTCCAGGACAGCAGCGTAGCCTCCACGGAAAGTGCGCGCCAGCACAAAGACGCCACCGATTTAGTCTGCCAGCCGGTGCATCAGGAAGCAGAATGTCCGCTGCTTATCCGCCGTCTCTCCCCGCTGGAATGCGAGAGACTCCAGGGCTTATGTTGAGGAAGTAATAATGTAAAGTTCATCCCAAAACTTCCATCATACCGATAAAAATATGGGAAAAACAGACTTGTAATCTGCGCATAATTGTATAGAATGATTAGCACAGATGCATTTGTAAAACGAGACGGGAGGTGGCATTGTGCTCAATCCAGAAACAGCGAAAACCATGACGGTTCGTGAATTAGCAGCAACACTTGATGAACAGATGTGTGAATTTGGATATGCCGAAAGTTCCTTAAAAACTTACCAGTACTGACGAATAAAAAACAGATGAGAAAAACCTCCCAATCGAAGGCAAAAAGAGATAAAATAGAGCGATCAAACAA
>CAMWQV010000661.1 GCA_947176425.1 uncultured Clostridia bacterium | reverse complement strand
AACACCTTTTCCTTGCTTACCCTTGCTCTTGCTCTTACCCTTACCCTTGCTCTTAAATCTATCATAAAATATATCCATATATTGGGTGATTATTTCCGCATCAAACATATGCTCCGTATCGACAGGTTCACCCTTTGCAATTTTTTCACAAGTACTATAGCAAATCTCTGAAACTGCAAGTCCTAATGTTCCAGTTATTAGTGAAGCCACACTTGCGTCAACTACGCCATGAATGATTCTTGTGGGAGAGACTGGAATTATTTTGAGCAATCCACCTGCTGCTTTTTTTCCAAGCTGTGATATAAGGACATTGCCGATGACCGCCTGAGAAATATTTGCTAAGTCCTCTATCTCATAGATTTGGATAATACTATTTGCCATTTTCAGCTGTAGCGGTACTAATGCGGCAGAGCGCCCATAAGGAAGAATGGCGGCAGCAGATCCAGCAAGCGCAGTATAAAATCCAATTTTTACCATTGCTGCTTTTCGTTTATCGTTTAGGGTTTTAATCTGTCGATCTGCAAACACCCCTTCTAAATCTATATCAGACATTGCACTCATAGACCATACTATGAGTTCTTCGAGTTCAAGAGGAATATTAGGATCGGTTGATACCTCGAATACTTTCAGGTCTTCGCCTATCGCTTTTTTCAAGAATTTTCTATATTCTTTTGCGGTTGTCCCATTGGCATGATCCATATCACAGTGTGTAATCACAACAGCTATATGATTTTTTAGTTCTGGATCTTCCCGCAGCATTTTCGGAATATCAATATCAAGAGACCATATCTTGTGAGGGGCTACGGAAATGCAATACCAGATAACATGTATTTTCTCCAATGGGTCTTTTCCCAGGCTCTCCTTCATTTTCTCTTTGATAGAGGCGAGGTATTGTCCTCCTCCGCCACTCCATTCATATCCACAGCTATCAATCAGGTTCACATTCATATTGTACTCTTGGCCATAGTAAGTCTCAAAACCCTTGGTCATATGCGAGACATCAATGACAGGACCCCGCTCTTTGTTAAGGATCAGATTGATAAGAGAACTTTTACCACAGCCAGATGCTCCAAGTAGCAAGATATTAGGGATGAGCCTGCCTTGCTCACTGGAAAACTTTTCCCATTCAGATTGTATGGTATCTTCATATCTGTTTGCCATTATGGATACCTCCATCAAATCTATTGTAAATACCTATGCTTACCGGTTGCTGAAAGGGACAGCTTTCGGCCAAGTGGCATACTGACACCGCCTTACAATAACTTTTTTGCCTCGCGGCTGGGTTCATAATAGTTTGAGCAGCCCGATGAGGCCCTTGTTTTGAAACCGCTTTGCTTGATACATTTGCCAATGGCATCCCGCTCATATTCATAACCCATGCCAGTACTCCGGAACTTCATATCAGCGTCTCCAGCCCAGTATTCACAGAATACACAGAGGTGAGTAGATTTAGGTTTTGCGCATGTTCTTGACATCTTCAAGTCACTCCCATATCATAATTTGCTATTTGTCGCGGTGACTATTCCAATGGAATCGCTGTGAATTTATAGCTAACGCTTCCCTGTGGATATGCCCCTTTTGAATTGTGTTTAGCTGAGTGGGCCGCCTGTCCGGAAGGCCGTTGATACAGCAGGCATGACAGCATAGACAGGCTGCATACCGATGACACCAACATGATGGTTGTGCGCCCGGCCAGCGGCAATGCCGATCTTTTCAGCTTCTGTGATGTCATCCATGTTCGCACCGAGGAAGATAAACTCCCATCCATATTTCTGTCTCTGATGCTCAATACACTTCCTAATCATATCAGATGTGAAGTGTAGGCTGGCATTCTCAAGTCCATCGGTAATGATGATGAACATAACCTTCTCTGCATGGAAATCCTCCTGGGCAGCACGCTGGGCTTTGCGAATCTTGTGAATGGTCATGCCGATGGCATCCAGCAGTGCAGTACTGCCCTGCACAGTGTAATCCTTTCTGGTCAGGGGTGCAATGGCATGAATGTTGATCCGGTCATGGAGCAGTTCATACTGATTATCAAAGAGGACAGTCGTTACGGTAGCCTCGCCCTCCATAGCTTGCTGTTCCTCCAGTATAGCATTGAAGCGGCCTATCGTGTCATCCTCCAGGCCGCTCATGGAGTCGCTGCGGTCGATGATAAACACCAGCTCTCTTGGTTGGCTTTCCACAATCTTATCATTCCTTCCTATAGAGATTTTGAATATTTGCCGATCTTACTGTCAATTCTTCATGAGTCGTATTGTAAGCTAAATCTTGCCGCTGCGGGTATACTGCCAGTAGACTTTTGAAAATTTCTCTTGTCATACGTTCGGAAAGCCAGTATAATGTCACCAGATGTAGCAAGGGAGTAATCTGCATGAAGTACAAATCGCATTTTCGCACCTCATCAAGATCAAGCCCCACTGAATACACCCCTCCGGTGGCGATAGCATCTGTGATATGTGGTCCTACCTCGGATGCGCTGCATAATCAGATCAAGGGAGTTGACAGTTTCTCGGAGTTCTGGGAACAGCACAAGAAACAGATCGTGCATCAACCCCTATCTAAATACCTATGCCAGTTGCTGATTGAAAAGGGAATGAAACTGTACGATG
>CAMWQV010000660.1 GCA_947176425.1 uncultured Clostridia bacterium | reverse complement strand
CAGATCCCGCGGATGTGCAAAAACGAGGGAATGTGCGTTCATCAGCTGGTCCGTGTGCGGGAGGGCGCGATGACGCTTGGAGATTTGCCGCAGGGGAAGTGGAGATATCTGACCGCTGAGGAAGTGGAGGCCGCAAACAACTATACTTACAGGAGCGGCGATAAGGAGGAAGAACTGTGACAGACGAGGAACTGATCCGGCAGATTCAAAAAGAAATCGCCCAGGAACATCAGGAACCTGCTATTCGTTTTACATTAGAACCCGGAGAGCCTGGACTGTGCGGGAGCAAGACAGGCGGCACGCCGTATCTTCCCCATGAAACGCCCTGGCCTCTGGACGGGGAAGGCCAGCCTATGGAACTGCTTGCCCAGATTGACTGCGCCGCGCTTCAGGAACTGCAAGATTTTCCGAAAAATGGGATTCTGCAATTTTTTATCAGTTTGAATGAGACGTTTGGAGCGGATTTTGACGACATGACGAAGCCGGATAATTTTCGCGTTCTGTACCATGAGACGGCGGACCCGTCTGTAACTGTGGAGGAGGTACAGGCAAAGCGTCCTGTCCTTCCGGCTGACGTGGAAGAGGAACGAAGGAATGTATCGCCGCTGAATGCCGTCTGCCGGATTTGTTTCGGCTCTGTGACCATGCAGGGACTGACGGAGGGAAGCTGGCCTTTTGACATGCTGTTCTGTGAGAAATGGAACGCCCGCCGCCCGGACGCGCCCATAGAGAATTTATGGGAATTAAGCGGCGATTGGGACGGCTGGGACGATGAAGAGGAAGAAGAATTTGAGGATATCCACCACCAGATGGGCGGATACCCCTATTTTACCCAAACTGACCCTCGCGACGGCGGGCAGTATCCGGAATTGGATGTGTTGCTGTTCCAGCTGGACAGCGATCAGGACGGACGCGATTTGGTCCTTTGGGGCGACTGCGGCGTCGCAAATTTCTTTATCAGCCGTGAGGACCTGAAAAAACGGGACTTCTCAAAAGTGGGCTATAATTGGGACTGCTGCTGATTTTCAGGGAGGAAAACAATGACGAATCAAGAATTAGCCCGCACGATACGGGAAGAAATCGAAAATGAGACCCAACAGCCAGTAATTCGCTTTACGCTGGAGAAAGGGGAGCCTGAACTGTGCGGAAGCAAAATAGGCGGCACGCCGTATCTTCCCCATGAAACACTCTGGCCTTTGGATGAGGAAGAACTGCCGATGGAGCTGCTTGCTCAGATTGACTGTGCGGCGTTTCAAGGACTGCCTGATTTTCCGCAGAGCGGGCTGCTGCAATTCTTTATCAGTCCGGATGAGACATACGGAGCGGATTTTAACAATATTACACAGCCGGATAATTTCAAAGTTTTGTATCATGAGACCGCAGATCCGTCTGTCACAGCGGAGGAGGTACAGGCAAAGCGTCCTGTTCTTTCGGCTGACGAGGAGGAGGAACGAAAGAACACCATGCCGGTGAACACGGCCTGCCGGATCTGCTTCGGCGCGGCGGAAACGCAGGGGATGACCCCGGAAGATTACCGGTTTGACCCGCTGTTCTGCCTGAAATGGAACGCGGAACGTTCGGACGCGCCGATCAAAAGCAGATGGGATATCCATTGCGGTTTCTACAGGGAAAACGCTCCCCAGCATCAAATAGGCGGGTATCCCTATTTTACCCAGTACGATCCCCGTTCGGAAGACAGCTGTCCAGACTTGGACGTGCTGCTGTTTCAGCTGGACAGCGATTATCAAGACAAATGTGATTTGGTCTGCTGGGGCGACTGCGGCGTTGCGAATTTCTTTATTAGCCGCGAAGACTTGAAAAAACGCGATTTCTCAAAAGTTGGTTACAGCTGGGACTGCGGCTGACCTGATAGTAGGAGAAGGACATGAAAAAAGACGTACTACATACGATACAGGAAAACATGGGCGGCTTTTCCAAAGGCCAGAAGCGCATTGCCGCCTATATCCTTTCTGATTATGACAAGGCCGCGTTCATGACGGCGGGCAAATTAGGCAGGCTGGTGAATGTGAGCGAGTCCACCGTGGTACGTTTTGCGGCGATGCTTGGCTACAACGGATATCCGGCAATGCAAAAGGCTTTACAGGAACTGGTGCGCAGCAAATTGACATCAATCCAGCGCATCCAGGCGTCTAATGATAAGCTGTTCAGTTCCGACGTGGTCACATCCGTTTTGCAGCAGGATATGAATAAAATACGCGTAGCTATTGAAGAAGTGGACCGCAGTACCTTTTCACAGGTAGTGGATAAATTGATGACCGCACGGCATATCTATATTTTGGGCGTGCGTTCCAGTTCGTTTCTTGCCGGGTATCTGCATTTTTACCTGCACCTAATTTTCGACAACGTGTCGCTGGTCACGAGCAACAGCGCCGGGGATATTCTGGAGAGTATTCTGCGGATTGGTCCGGGCGACCTGCTGGTGGGAATCAGCTTTCCGCGGTACTCCCAGTCTACGGTAAAAGGGGTGCAGTTCGCCCACGACAGAGGAGCGGACGTGGTGGCAATTACGGACAGCGCAATGTCGCCTCTGTATCCGCTGGCGTCCGCCGTGCTGCTGGCCCGCAGTGAGATGATCTCATTTGTAGACTCACTGGTGGCG
>CAMWQV010000659.1 GCA_947176425.1 uncultured Clostridia bacterium | reverse complement strand
CCGATACAGGTGACGCCCATACCCATCAGGCAGACAAACAGATTTGAAACATTCATAATAAAAAGACCCTCCAAAAGTTTGCTGACGCTATTTTACCGAACCTGTAAAAAAAGAGCAAGGGGCGCGCCCTCACTCTTGACAGCATATTAACAACCCCCGAAAAAGTCTTAGCGGCTCTCTTAACGCCTCAGTCCGGCAAAACGACCGCCTCTCCCGCCGCCAGAGACGCCTGTACATCAATCACCCGCTGGTTCCGGCTTCCGCGCCAGGGCAGGGACAGCGTCCGTTCCTCCAAAATAAAGGGACCATCCACCAGAACGTCCAATTCTTTCAGCAGGGCCAACTGTTCAGCAGTTCCCTGGTCTCTCAAATACTCAAACGTCCAGCCGGAGTAACTCCACACATTCAGGCCCCGTTCATGGGCGATCTGCGCAAGCCGCAGACAGTCCGCCGCCTGCGCGAAGGGTTCCCCGCCGGAGAGGGTCAAACCGTCAGTCAGCGGGTTTTTCGACAGCTCCGCCGCCGCCTCCGCCACGCTCATTTCCCGTCCGCCTGCGGGGTTGTGACTGTCAGGGTTATGACACCCTGGGCAGTTATGGGGACAGCCCTGTACAAAGCAGACAAAACGAAATCCGGGGCCGTCAACAATGGAATCCTGTACCAGTCCAAAAATTCTCATAATAAAACCTCCAAAAACGGAGCGGAGGACGAAGCCCCCCGCTCTGTCTGTTTATATTGTATGCCTGACACGCTGGGATTCTTCCGCGGTTTTCGCGTCGTTCCAGCGGTCCATCGTACCCACTAAGTAGCCTGTGATCCGGCGAATCCGCTCAAATCCCATACGGCCTTCGCATTCCCGGCGGCCGCATCCGGGGCATTCATCGTCGATGATTCCGGAATAGCCGCAGCAGGGGTCTCTGTCCACCGGATGATTCACGGAACCGTACCCGATCCCGGCCTCCTTCATGCAGCGGATGACCTTTTCAAAAGCGGCCAGATTTTTCACCGGGTCGCCGTCCATTTCCACATAGCTGATATGACCGGCATTGGTCAGCGCATGATAGGGCGCCTCCAGTTTAATTTTCTCAAACGCGCTGATGGGATAATACACGGGAATATGAAAACTATTCGTATAATAATCTCTGTCCGTTACGCCGGGGATCACGCCGAACCGTCTTCGGTCGATCTTAACAAACCGTCCGGACAGGCCCTCCGCCGGAGTCGCCAGCAGGGAGAAATTCAAACCGGTCCGCTGGCTTTCGGCGTCCATTCTGGCCCGCATTCTGGCTATGATCTCCTGGCCCAGCCGCTGACTGCGTTCACTCTCGCCGTGGTGCTGGCCGGTCAGCGCGACCAGCGTCTCCGCCAGACCGATAAAGCCCACTGACAGCGTGCCATGCTTCAGCACTTCCCGCACCTCGTCCGTCCAGCTCAGCTTCTCACTGTCCAGCCACACGCCCTGGCCCATCAGGAACGGGAAATTGTATACCTTCTTCTGCGCCTGTATCTCAAACCGTTCCAGAAGCTGGTCCACGCACAGGTCCATTTTCCGGTCCAGGTCATCGAAGAACACGTCCAAATCGCCCTTTGCTTTAATTGCGATTCTGGGGAGATTGATGGACGTAAAGCTGAGGTTTCCGCGCTGGTTGCACTGCTGGCGGGAGGGGTCGTGGATATTGCTGATGACCCTGGTCCGGCAGCCCATATAGGCGATTTCTGTTTCCGGGAACCGGGGATCGTAATATTCCAGATTAAAGGGCGCGTCGATAAAGGCAAAATTCGGAAACAGCCGTTTCGCGCTGCACCGGCAGGCCAGCTGGAACAAATCATAATTCGGCTCCCCGGGGTTATAGTTGACGCCCTCTTTCACACGGAAAATCTGAATGGGGAAAATCGGCGTTTCCCCGTTGCCAAGCCCATCCATCGTGGTCAGCAGCAGATTCCGCATCACCATCCGCCCTTCCGGACTGGTATCCATGCCGTAGTTGATGGAGGAAAACGGCGTCTGCGCACCGGCGCGGCTGTGCATGGTGTTCAGGTTATGGATAAAGGCTTCCATTGCCTGAAACGTCGCACGGTCCGTCTCTTTTTCGGCGTAGTGAAGGGCTAATGTCTGCGCTTTTTTCATCCGCTCCTCATCGCCGTACTTTTCGACAAGATAGGGCAGTTCAGCGTCCATATAGGGCTGGCAGGTCTTCAGCCTGGGATACAGTCCGGTTTCTTCGGTAATTTTTTCCCGCAGAACTTTCAAATCAGCTTCCGGATCGTCCATTTCATGCCAGAGCATCAGGGCTTTTGCGAGATTGCGGGTATAGTAGCGGCGGAACGTTTTAGTCACGCCGTCCGCCATGCCGTAATCAAAATTCACAATCGCCTGTCCGCCGTGCTGGTCGTTCTGGTTGGACTGAATCGCGATGCAGGCGAGCGCGGAATAAGACGAAATATCGTTCGGTTCCCGGAGATAGCCGTGACCGGTAGAGAAGCCGCCCTTAAAGAGTTTTCTGATATCGATTTGGCAGCAGGTTGTCGTCAGGGTATAGAAATCCAGGTCATGAATATGGATATCGCCTTCCTGATGCGCCTTAGCGTGTTCAGGTTTGAGGACGAACATCTGATAGAACTG
>CAMWQV010000658.1 GCA_947176425.1 uncultured Clostridia bacterium | reverse complement strand
CTGTGTGGATTTGCAGTGTCCCCATCCGGATCTCGCCAGCGGCAAATTGCTGTTCCACCGCCGCCCTCTCCCGCATCAATACCTTGCTGTCCGCAGACAGAAATCCGCCGATCATGGAGGATGGATTTTTCATAATATCCAGGATACTGCCCTGTGCAATGATCCTGCCTCCCCCCGCGCCCGCTTCAGGCCCAAGCTCGATCAGCCAGTCCGCGTGGGACAGCACCTGTGTGTCATGGTCAACAAGAACGATGGAATTGCCATCCGCCGCAAGGTCGTCCATCACGCCGGTCAGTCCTTCGATATTGGCCGGATGCAGGCCGATAGACGGTTCGTCCAACACATACAAAACGCCAGTTGTTCTGTTTCGCACGGCCCTGGCAAGCTGTGTCCGCTGGCGCTCTCCAGTGGAAAGGGTAGAAGCGGCCCGATCCAATGACAAATAGGACAGCCCAAGGTCGACCAGCCGCTTCGCCGTGTGGTGGAACGCTTCGCAGATGCTCTCTGCCATCGGACGCATTTCTTCTGGTAGCGAACCGGGTACACCGTTTACCCATTCGATCAGTTCCGACAGTGGAAGCGCACACACCTGATCGAGAGAACTTCCCCTAAGACGCGGTGCCCGATGAGAGAGCATTTTCAACGGTATAGATGGCGTTGTAATAAGTAAAATCCATCTCCGCGGCGGTATTTGTCTTTTCATTGATATACATGATGTGTCTTTTTTCGGCAGGCCCGTAGAAGACCATTTCGCGCTCTTCCTTGGTCAGTTCACGGAAGGGAACGTTCGTCCGAATGCCCATCTCGCGGGCGACGTCCTTCATCAGCGACCACATGAGCGACTGCCAAGATGCGACTGCGCCTTCGTCTATGGTAAGCGATTCATCCGGGACAATTGTCGTTTCATCCACAGTGCGGACAACGCCTGTACCATCGCAATTTTTACAGGCCCCAGAGCTGTTGAAGGCCAGTTCCTCCGCCGCCGGTGCCTTCACGATCTCGCCGCATACAGGGCATCGAACTTCACGTTCTGCCGCTACATCCATTGTCGGTTCGACATAATGGCCGTTTGGACACTTGTGGCTGGAAAGGCGGGAAAACATCAGACGGAGACTGTTTAACAGTTCCGTAGACGTACCAAATGTACTGCGGATTCCCGGCACTCCCGGTCTCTGATGCAGGGCAAGCGCGGCAGGCACATACCGGATGTCATCAACCTGCGCTTTTGCCACCTGTGTCATCCTCCGCCTGGTGTAGGTAGAAAGCGACTCCAGATACCGCTTGGAACCCTCCGCATACAATACACCCAACGCTAGAGAAGACTTACCAGAACCAGATACTCCCGCAATGCCAACGATCTGATGGAGGGGGATGTCCACATCCAAATTTTTCAAATTGTGTACCTTGGCTCCGCGTATGATGATTCGTTCTGGTATATTTTTATATTGATTAGACATAGCTTATTTACTCCCTATCAAGTCTGTTTTGAATACGAGGGATGAGTATACAGGGTGATTTCCGATGTGCCGACATCCTTTATCTGTTCAAGCACTGTCCACCTTGTCTGATTCTGTCTATAATCGTGTGTGTCGGCAGAAAATACAAAGGACCCCGCGATTTGCAGAGTCCTTCCCAGGCATTTTCTTTCGGTTTGCACCTATCCAGCCCGTGGTAATATGCCAAACCCTAAACGACACTCCACAATCAACCGAAAGCTGTACCAGCTGATTGCTTCAACGTGGCAACGGATAGTCAAGCTACCGTCTATGCCTATTATATTACTCCAGGAGCAAAGAGATGTCAAATAGTTTTTTCATCACGGTAACGTTATCCAGATGAAAACTATTTTCGGCCTGAAGGTGTGTATCTGACATCACTCAGACCGCAACATGATCCAGAACGGGCTGGTTGGCAGTTAGTTTTGCAGATGCCATTCCAGTATCATGGAGCCAAGGTGTCACCTCATCATCCATAAGCAGGACCGGCATTCGGTCGTGGATGTTGATGATGGTGTCATTGGGAGCGGTGGTCAGGATCACAAATCGCTCCTCACTTTGAAAGACATTCCAGAGGCCTGCCAGATAAAGTCTGTTCCTCCCTGGTAACCGGAATCGGTACTTCATCTTTTTGCGGTCCCATTCATAAAAGCCGGTTGTGGGGACCACACATCGCCGCTCCAGCAAAGACCGGCGGAACATCGGTTTATCCAGCGCCGTCTCGCCGCGTGCGTTTATGATGACCCCCTTGCCTCTGAAACCGGGAAAGCCCCAGGTCATAGGCTTGGGGGGCATTTCTTGTCCCTCTGCCAGCAGGATGGGGACGGCATTGGTGGGGAATATCTCTCCAGTATGGATACTGGCAGCCCCAAACCGAGACTGTACCTCTGCCACGATCTGAGCGATTTCCTTGGACTCATCAGGCGCTAAGCTGTATCTTCCGCACATGTCGACTACTCCTTTCGGGGATGAATTTCGGTATGTCCTCATATACTGAGGGCATGAAACCTGTAATTTTGCATTCAGATATGAACAATTTCTATGCCAGCGTAGAGATTTTATACGATCCTGCACTGCGGGACAGGCCGGTGGCGGTGGCCGGGGACGAAGAGGCCCGCCACGGCATCG
>CAMWQV010000657.1 GCA_947176425.1 uncultured Clostridia bacterium | reverse complement strand
CCACCTATCCCCGCACAGACAGCCAGTATCTGACGGAGGATATGGAGGATGGTTTACCCGCATTGTGCCGGACCATAGCAGGTGCGCTGCCTTTCATGGAGGGCCTGCCCCTTCCGGTCAATGCTGCCCAGGTGATTGACGGCGGCAAAGTTTCTGACCACCACGCTGTTATTCCTACACGGGAAATATTCAGCACAGACCTTTCCGCCCTGCCTACTGGGGAAAGAAGTATCCTGCATCTAATCGCTGTCCGTCTGCTGTGCGCTGTGGGCGAACCTTATACTTACTCTGAAACCGCCGTCACATTGGAGTTGGACGGTGGTCGTAAAACAGTATTATTTTAATTACCGAAAGTGTAGTGATTTCAAGGGACGGAACGGCTTCCTTTACGCCTTCCCTGCGTTCGTCAGCTCATCCAAAGGGATAAAGCCCATTCCGTCATACTTGATATGGATGTGCTGTCTCCGCTTGCCGCTGGATTTGTCTGGAGCCTCTACATAGATCGCCTGAACAAGCTCCCGGAGGGTATATGGGTCAAGCGTTTCAATGCCCACATGTTTTTGCGCCGTCTGAATGAACTTCTCAATGTTCCCGCTCTGTCGCTCCTGTACTTCGATCTCCTGCCGCAAGGTCATAACCTCAGTCTCCAACTGTTTCTGCTCCATCTCGTAGCTCTGGCTCATCATATCGAACCGTTCATCGCTCAACCGCCCGCTGGCGTTGTCTTCGTAAATCTTAATGAACAGCCGCTTCAACTCGGAAATCCGCTTCTCGTCCCGTTTGAGCTTCTTGCTGATGGTCTGAATCTTCTCAGTACTCTCCAGCTTCATCTGCTGTTCCATAACAGTGCGAAAATGGGCCTCATAACGCAGGATATAGTTTGTCACGAGCTGGATATGCTTGAGTACCATACATTCCAGAATCTTGACTCGGATAAAGTGTCCGCCGCATTTCTCACTGTCCTTTTTGTGCAGGGAGCAGTCGAAGAAGTTCTGGGAGAAGTCGCCATGGTTGGAAGAACCGTAATACATCCTGGAGCCGCAGTCAGCGCAATAAACCAAGCCGGAAAAGATACTGCTTCTGCCGGTACGGGTCATGCGGTGCCTCTGCTGACGGATCACCTGGACCTTCTCAAACACATCATTCTCAATAATGCGTTCATGGGTTCCGGGGAAAACCGCCTGCTTTTCAACCGGATTATTTCGCTGCTTCTTGTCCCAAATGGAATTGGTGTAAGTCTTAAAATTGACGGTACAGCCTGTGTACTCCCGGCGTTCCAGAATCTTAATAATGCAGCTGCTCCGCCATCCATAGAGGTTATCCGGGTCGGGGTTCGGTGTACTGCGTCTCTGATTCTTATAGGCGGTGGGTGTCAATACTTTATCGGCCCGCAGTTGTTTGGCAATCTGCTGGGGTCCGCGCCCCTCCATGCACATCTGGAAGATGCACTTTACTACTTGGGCGGCCTCCGCATCAACCAGCCAGCGTGCCGGATTCTCTGGGTCTTTCACATAGCCGTAGGGGACATTGACCGTCAGCGGCATGCCCCGTTCACCCTTCGCCTTTTGAACTGCCCGGATTTTGCGGCTGGTATCACGGGCGTAAAATTCGTTGAACCAGTTCTTGATTCCGGCAAAATCGTTGTTGATGCTGTTAGGGTCTATGGTGTCGTAATTGTCGTTGATGGCGATGAATCGAACGCCATGCTGCGGAAAGGTGAAGTTGGTGTACAGCCCAGTCAGCGCAGAGTTCCGGCCCAGCCGGGAGAGGTCCTTCGTGATGGCAACAGCCACATTCCCCGCTTCAATCTCAGCCAGCATGGCCTGAAATCCGGGCCGGTCATAGGTTACGCCGCTTACGCCGTCGTCCACGAAAAACACAGGGTTAGGGAAATGATGTTCCTTAGCGTATTGGAGTAAAATAGTCCTCTGATTTTCAATGGACAGGGACTCGCCGGCTCGTTCATCCTCTTGGCTTAACCTGCAATAGAGGGCGGTGATTTTGTTCGCTGCTCCTAACATTTCTGTTTCCTCCTTCAAAGGAGCAACTGTCGGTACAGGATTGGTAGTTCTTATTATAGCAGAAACAGGAGCGTTTGTCATTCAGAATCCTCCTGTTTTTCAACAAAATTTTTGGCGGCGATGCGCTCCAGCTTATGCAGGAAACTCTCGGTTCCCTCATAACTGCCTGTAACAGTGTAAACCGTTCCTGCAATTTCTCTGGTTGCCGTCAGCTCAGGAATCCAAAACGCCGAAAGATTTTTTACACGGATTTGTCCGTTTTCATTGATTTCCAAATTTGTACTCCTCTCATATTTTTATTTGACGAGAACGAAATGTCTTCGTTCTGGTTAGGCAGTGGTTATTTGACAACACGAAATCGCCTTTTTGATAAAATACACATTGTCAAAATGTTGTTTCGATTGCGTAATCAAACTGCGCACAGCACAGCCTGATTCTGAGAAACGTGACGGCGCACCGCGCCGCCACGTCCTAAAAATCAGAAGTGCAATGCACATCTGAAAATCAGAGTGCAGATTCTGCAATCTGATTTGACAGCGGTCATTAAGAGTGCAACGTAACCGCGCCTGTGAACTGCGCACTCATGTTAGTACGGTATCAATCAG
>CAMWQV010000656.1 GCA_947176425.1 uncultured Clostridia bacterium | reverse complement strand
GTCTACACCATCCGTAATGGCGATATAGCGTAAGTTGTGGCGCGGGAAAAAGAATTCGATATAACTGACAGCTTCGATGTAGTTCCGGACAAGACGTGAGAGGTCTTTCGTGACAACGCATTTAACCTTGCCAGCTTCGATATCGGCAATCATCCGCTGGAAAGACGGACGGTTGAAATTACGACCAGTGTAACCATCATCAGCCAATGTCAAGCACCGGACAAAAATATTTTGTGAATTTTTCGTGAATTATGTCGAAACGTAACAGCAAGTGAAAGGCGGTTATTCCCCTTCAGAATCTTCTTCCAAATCCAGCATCATTTTCTTGTATTCCTCGCAGTAATTCCAGATGATCTCCAGCTGTCTGCCAGGGTAAATACGAATTTCCTGTAGAACTTCGGCAGCAATTTCACTGGTAATTTCCTGGACTTCGGCATATTTCTGAAAGATGGAGACAAAATCGTTTTGCAGCCTGCCGTTCGTATTGGTATTGTCTATCTCAGCTTCCAACTGAGCAATCTGAACAGCAGCACTGTCTTTCTGTTTCGTAAGGGCAGACTTTGCTGTCAAATACTCTGTCTTACTGATCTGGCCAAAGGCAAGCGCTTCGTACAGTTCTTTACTCTGTTGCTCCCGCTTATGATTGGCTTCTCTTAAAGCAGTCAGTCTTTTTTGCATAGCGGAAACATCCTTCTTTTCCAGCCGATGCCGTTCTGCCCAAATACGCTCCATTTCCACCGCAGCTGCCGCCTGCATATGCAAGCCGTCCAGAAGCACTTCCAGAATATCCTCCTCTGGTATTTTATCTTGGGAGCAGGGATAGGCGGAAGTCACGCGGGGAGTGCGGCAGTGGTAATAGGGATGGCTCCTTGCGTTCGCACGTTCCATAATGTGTCCGCATATACCACAGCGTACTTTACGCAGCAGCGCCCGTTCTTCCCAGCAAACAGAGCCGCGCTCTACAAAGGCCCGCATAGCGGCTTGTGCGCGATCAAATTCTTTCCGTGTTACAATCCCATCATGCGTGTCTTCTACAGTAATCCAATCTGACCGGCTGACCTTTATCGTATGCCAATGTCCTACCTTGTCCCGCATCCACTTTCCGTAGATGTTTTTGCCGGTATAACGTTCGTCCCGAAGAAGCCTTGCAATTTGTCTGCCTGTCCAGAAATTCTCCTCGCCGATACTTTGCCATTTTGTGCGAGAACAATCTGTTTCTCGTTTATAAAGCATCGGGGTAAGTACCCCTTCATCATTCAGCGTTCTGGCAATCTGATCTGTTGTATATCCGTCTGCCATCATAGAAAAGATACGCCGCACGGTTTCCGCAGCAGGCGGGTCGATCAACAGATGATTTTTGTTGTCCGGGTCCTTGCGATAGCCGTATGGCGCATAGGGAGAAAGAAAGTCCCCGCGCTTGGCCCGAAACTGCTTTGCGGTACGCACCTTTCGGGACAGGTCCCTGCTGTAAAGATCATATATCAGGGACTTAAAGGCAACCTCCAGGCTGTCTATGTCCTCCTGACGGCTGCTGTCAAACCCATCGTTGACAGCGATAAAGCGCACTCCCAGGAATGGGAACACACGGGAGAGATAGTTGCCGACAATCAAATAGTCACGGCCAAACCGAGAGAGGTCTTTGACAATAATGCATTGAATTTTATTCTGGCGTACCAACCCGATCATTTCCTGTACGGCAGGCCGGTCAAAATTTTTACCGCTCCATCCGTCATCACAGAACTCCATCATATCAGCGCCTGCAAATTCTGGAACACGACTGATATATGATTGCAGCAAATTGCGCTGATTGGCAATACTGTTAGATTCTGGTTTTCCAGACTGCTTCAAATCTTCATCCTCAGAAGAAAGACGAAGATAGACCGCGATTGTGTATCTGCTCATACAGACACCGCCTCCCTATCCAAAAGCTGGACTAAAGCGCGGTATTCGTCTTGATAGCGCAGGACAATGGAAACGTGATTTTCTGCATCAATCTCTACCCGTTCAATCAGTGCGTGAGCTATTTCAGATGTCAGCTCTGTTTCCTCCTGAAACTGATTGCAAGCGGTCAACCAGGGATTCCCCTCTGTTTTCCGGCATTCTTCCTGCCGTTGCTGGTTCAATTCATCCAACCGTACCTGTGCCTGTTCCATATCAGTCAGGTACTGCCGCTTCATTTCCATGTACTCCCGTTCCGTCATAAGCCGGTCAACGTAATTCTGGTACAGGCTGTCATGCAGTCTTTCGGCACGGCTGAGAGCTTGCCTTGCGGCTGTGATTTCACGGTCCAGCATTTTATTCTGGTCGGCCATCTTTACAGAACGCTTATATTGCTGCACCAGCTTTGTCAGGTCTTTCGCCAATGCGATCTCATGCCGTAGCGTATCCCATAAAATGGCGTTCAACTCTGTTTCATAGAAATACTTTTTGGGGCAGGATTTGGGGTCTGCCGAATGTGTAGGGCAGATAAAGTTATAGTACAGTTTCAATTTCTGTCCATTTTCTGTAACCGATTTATAACGCACCAGCGGACGTTTACAGTCAGCACAGAAAATCAATCCTTGAAAAATATGGCTCATCGGTAGAATGAGTGGGTAGTAAAAAGTGAACAAGCCCTTGGCAGGAC
>CAMWQV010000655.1 GCA_947176425.1 uncultured Clostridia bacterium | reverse complement strand
GTGGAAGCGGCTCTGGAGACAGGACAGCCGCGGGTTGGGTTGAATATCATTCATAATTCAGACACCGTTGCGGTCATTATCAGCAACAGCCTGCAAGACAACGAACTGGCTCTGCACAAGCTGAAACAGCAGGGATTTACCACAAAAACAGGACATACGGGAATTGGTCTTGCGAACGCGCAAAAAATTATTGGCTCGTATGATAACATACTCTGGGAAACCACCAAGCAGGGTGGCTGCTTTACGCAGTATCTGGAAATTGCCGGGAGGAAGGAGTAATATGCTTCATATTTTTGTATGCGAAGATGATGCCGTACAGCGGAAAGCTGTTGTGCAAACAATTCAAAACACAGTGCTGATCGAAGAATTGGATATGCAGCTTGTTCAGGACACCGCCGATCCCTATGGGCTGTTGGAGACGGTCAAGGCCAGCCAGAATACCGGAATCTATTTTCTTGATATTGATCTGAACTGCGATATGAATGGAATGAAGCTGGCCCAGCAAGTCAGGAAGTTCGATCCCCGCTGCTTCATCATCTTTATCACCGCTCATTCGGAACTGAGCTACATGACATTCCAGTACCGGGTCGAGGCGATGGATTTCGTATTGAAGGACAACCCTGCCGAGATGAAGGTTAAAATTAGGGAGTGCCTGTTTCATGCGCAGGAACGATATACCTTACAGACAAACAAGGTTCATAAGGTCTATACGATTGAGATCGGGGAGCGAATCATCAGCGTGGATTATCAGGACATACTCTTTTTTGAAACCTCCAGCAATATTCACAAGGTCATTTTACACGCCAAAGACCGGCAGATCGAATTTTCCGGAACCATGAAAGAGCTGGAGAGTACATTGGATGACAGTTTTGTGCGCTGCCACCGCTCCTTTCTTGCGAACAGGAACAACATCAAAGAGGTGGACACAAAGAACAGGATCATTTATTTTACCAATGGGGAATCCTGCCTTATGTCCACCCGTATGATGAAGGGAATCTGATTCCGGGAAGAGGTGTTATTATCAAAATCGGGATTTGCGGAGAAACAATGAAACATTTGCTTACCCGACGTTAGAAATGCTGCTGGATAGTTTTATCGTTGGACTGCGAAAATGATGAATAACTGTTGATTTTATCGGCTCAGGTCAGCACTCATTCACATAATCTGGCCTTTTGCGACAGTTTTGAAAAATAAGCACTTTTTCTGCTATGCTATATCACACAAAGACCGTGAATACGGCAGAAAGGAGCTTATAATGAATTTGACAACAACAGAAAAATATGCGCTGGCGGTGCTGGAATCGCGTGGGAAGCTGTCTGTCCTCCAAAGGGAGGAGCCGGCACTGTATCTGGCTGCGTCCTGCGTCTGGGACATGATGCAGGCGGGAGCTGTGACAGAGGATAGAAACGGCAAGCTGAGGGTTTCCGCCCCGCTCCCCAAGACGATCTCTTACTGTGGCCCAGTTTATGAGTGGCTGGCAAAAAAGCCCATGAAACAGGAGCAGGCAGCTCTGAAGTACATTTCCGCGTTGACGAAGAAGCGGATCAAGGCACTGGTGGAGAGTATCGCAAATGATTTGATCGACAAGTCGGTATTGGTGGTGGAGCAGCAGGGCAGGGCAAAACAGTGTCATGTGAATACTGCCGTAATTGCGGAGGACCTGGAGGCGATGAGAGATATGGCGGGAGCAGTCACTCCAGACCAACTCATGCTGGCAGAGCTTTTGCTGGACAGCAGAACAGCCAAAAAGCTGCTGAACAAACAGGAATTGTCCATCATGAAAGAAGCAGTCAAGCAGTCAAGCGGCAGTTTCCATGTTTATATTGGAGAGGTAAAGAAATACTACGACACTATCACCACGATCATTTTGGTCTGTATTGTGGTGTCTGCTGCGACAGGCGGACCGGCATTGCTCTGGTAAGAACCGATGTGGAGGATTTTATATGAGTGACAGAAAACGCTTTGAAACAATATATAAAGAAGGCAATTCACTTGGTAGCGGATTAAAGATGGTCTTCGTTGATAAGAAAACAGGGGTGTATTATCTTTTTGTACAAGCAGGATATGCAGGAGGATTGACCCCTCTATTGGATGCAGATGGGAAACCTGTCATTACACGATAGCGGATTTGAGATCGTTGAAGTCCGCAATTCCAATGATCTGAACGGGCTTTGTTCACTGTGACATCCCTGCCCGTTCTCTCAATAAGGCAGTCAAGGGGCGACAGCATTTTTGCTGCCGCCCCACAAAAAACCAGCGGTACTTACAGTACCGGTGATAGCTATTTCGCTGACAGCAACAAATCTTGTTTTCAGAAAAATCGAGATAAATTAGATAACGCAGTTCATCTAACACTCCGTTGATTCTCTGTAGATCAGTTCTGTTGCTGTATAGACGGTCCTGTAATCCAGGGTAGGTTCGCTCATCCTGGTCAGCAGGAGATGAATAGCAGTATATGCCATAATCTGTGTGTGGATATGAACCGTAGTCAGTGCTGGGGTCATAATCCTAGACTCGGGCGCATCATCAAAGCCGCATAAAAGGATGTCCTCCGGAATCGATTTGCCCAGCTTGTACAGCGACTTCATGACATCTACGGCAATAAAATCCTTGGCGCAGATAAACAT
>CAMWQV010000654.1 GCA_947176425.1 uncultured Clostridia bacterium | reverse complement strand
GGCTGTACTCCGTCCGAACGCTGTCAAACTCGTCCCCCGCCAGAGGGATACGCACAGACTTCTCGAAGTTCTCAGCGTCGGTTGCCATGTTCATAAAGGACAGCTCAAAGTGGATGGAGCTGTCGAAGAAGTTGAGGAAACTGCACCATTCCTCAAAAATGGCGGTCTTGTCCTCCTGCTGGGCGAGCTGGTAGTTGATGTCGTTGAACTGGACGGTCTTGGTGTAGTAGTTGTCGCTGACACGGCAGATGCCGTCCGCAAACATCCGCTGGAACGGGATGGACTGCTGGGCGGTGCGGGGAGTGCCGTCATCCCTGCGGGCTTTCTCAACGATTGCCCTGATCTGCTTTCGCTCCGCCTTTGTCAGACTTGCGGGGAGCGCGACGGCTTCTGCTTTCCCGCGCCCTTTTTTCTGCGTTTTGAACAATGGCCTGTACCTCCTTTTCCGCTTGGTTCTGCCGCATCAGGGCAGAGTAATAGTTGTTGGTGGCGTAGGGACGGATTTTCGGGCGGATGAATTTCGCCTGAATGAAATGACGGGCCACCACCTCCAGCGGCTGACCGTCCTTTTCGTACATGGCGAGGAAGAACAGCGGGAGCATGAGGAAGATCATGCCCAGGACGGCGAGGCTGGTGTTGCCGGAACGCTTCATCAGGAAGAATGCGGGGATGCCGATGAGCGCCGCCGCCCCGAAGCAAACAAGCTGCCGCTTGGTCAGCCCGAAAAACACCTTGGTTTTTATCCGTGTCAGGTCACGGGGAATGGAAATATACGCTGCCATAAAAGCCTCCTTTTCCGGTTAATGGGCGTTCAGCACACTTCGGGCAAGGCTCCCGGTCTTGAACAGGGTGAATACCAGCAGGACGGTATAGCCCACCACACCCCAGAGGGAGCCGACAATATCCGAACTGAACGAGATGGTCTGTATCAGCACAGCGTAAATGCCGACACAAATCATAATCAAAAAGCCCTGGAAGCCGAGGGCGAACAGGGAGCGGAGGTAGTTCTGCCCGGTCTGGCTCTGTTCCCGGTTGCCGAAGGTGGACAGCGGGATGGGCGCAAGGCTGGTCATCAGGTAAATCTCAATCATACGTCCGTAGACAATGACAAAGATCACGATGGAGAGAATCCAGAGGGTAAGCTGGATAACAAAGCTCATCAGGTAGATGCCCAGAAGCGTACCCACGTCATAAGTCTCCAGCGTGGCCTCCATTGAGGCAATAGCCGAATCGCTGACCGCCGTGGACGCGCCGATGATGCCGCCGCTCCCGGAAATCACCGTCTGGCAGACATCGAAAACCGCCATCACGATATTGAAGCAGTTGGAAATGAGCGTGACAGCCACAAAGGTCTTGAAAATCCACTTGAAGATGATCCAGGTCTCAAAATTTGCCAGGTTGTTATGCTCAATGATGAGCTGAATCAGCTCGTAACAGGCAATAAAGGTGAGTATCACCCCCGCTATGGGGATGATGACCGACTCCGACACGTTCCGTATCATGGAGAAGATGCCGGGGGAGAAGTTCGCCGGGGTCATGCCCACATCCGAGGCGATCTCCCCCACACGGGAGTTGACCGAATCGAAAACGCCTGTGAGATTGCCCATTATCCCGCTGATTAAAAGCTCTTTGAGCCAGTCCGCAATCGCGTCAAGAATACTGCCCAAATTGATTACCTTGTCCTTTCATCAGGGTAGGCCGGACGGCGGCTGCGCACCGTCCGGCCCTGTTTACACAGCGGGTTTGCCCTGCGGCAGATCAGGCGGCGGTGAGCAGGCCCGACAGCAGGGGGATGAGCGTGGTGCCGATCAGGGCGACCCCGCCCCCGGCCATCAACTGCTTCATGCCCTGGCTCTTGGCGCCGGGGTTGTCGTTGCCGTAGCCCTCCAGAAGGTTGATCGCGCCCCACACACCGAGGCCAGCGCCCAGAGCCACAACGAGGGTCTGCAAAACGGTAATCGCACTGGTGAAAAATGCCATAATCTTGTCCTCCTTAAAGACAGGGGGCGGGAAATCTCCGCCCAAAAAAGTTGTTGTTTTTGTTGTTGAAGCATGGGATTTTTTCGGTTTTCCGTGTCTGGCCTGCCGGATGAATGCCTGCCATTGTTTTAAGTGGGGACAGCTTCATATCCAGCAGGCCGAGGGGGAAAGCCTGCACGCTTACGGTCAGAAAGCCCGCATCAGGCGGCGGCGAACAGGCCGGACAGCAGGGGGATGAGGGTGGTGCCGATGAGGGCAACGCCGCCCCCCGCCATCAACTGCTTCATGCCCTGGCTCTTGGCGCCGGGGTTGTCGTTGCCGTAGCCTTCCAGAAGGTTGATCGCGCCCCACACGCCCAGGCCAGCGCCCAGAGCCACAACGAGGGTCTGCAAAACGGTGATCGCACTGTTGAAAAACGCCATAATCTTGTCCTCCTTAAAGACAGAGGGCGGAGCATTTGCCCCGCCCGGTTCGTGAATGGTTTTGATGATACAAAGGGACATTTGCCGCCCCACACAGTCAGCCCGTCCGTTGAATGCCTGCCCAATCTCATTTAGCTGCCGACAGCTTCATTACAGACGGGCATTGTCCCGCACAGAGAGGAAATGCCCCGGAAACAGGAAAAGCCCTCACGGTGGAGGGCTGGT
>CAMWQV010000653.1 GCA_947176425.1 uncultured Clostridia bacterium | reverse complement strand
GCTTTTTTTGTGGAAGTTGGCAGTAAGCATTACCCGGCTTATCAGGAATACCGCGCGTGTCTGGCAGATATGGAAAAACTGAACGCCCTTCCAGAGCAGTATTATGTTCATGAGGAAGAACACATCGTACCGCCAGAATTCCATGTGATAAAGGGAGAAAATATTGTATTTCACTATCCCGGACAGAAAGAGCCGATTCTGAATGGGCTGAACTTTACGTTCTATGCCGGAAAAAATTATGCTTTAGTTGGGGAAAACGGCTGCGGAAAGTCAACGCTGATAAAACTCTTGCTGGGCTTTTACCAGCCGGACAGCGGTGTCATTACAATAGACGGAATAAACATACAAGAGCTGGGCTTTGCGAAGCTGCAGCGGTACTTTTCAGCAGTTTTTCAGGATTTTAACCGCTATGATTATAGGATAAAAGAAAACATTTTTATTTCCAGTCTGGAAAAGGAAGTTCCGGGCGATGCTGTACACCGGGCGGCGCGGGAAGCAGAAATGGATACATGGATTTTATCCAATCCGGATGCTTATGACACGAAGCTGGGGGATCTGGAGGATGGCGGCATTGATTTGTCTGGCGGGCAGTGGCAGCGTCTGGCTATTGCCCGCATGTTGTACCGCAAAGCTGGTATCTGCATCTGGGATGAACCAGCGGCTGCGATGGACCCTTTGGCGGAATCTCGTCTCTATGCGGATTTTTTACATAAACGCTCTGAGCAGTGTGCCAATATCTTTGTAACGCATCGTTTGGGCGCGGCGGTTCACGCGGATGAAATTTGTGTTATGGAAAATGGCCGGTTTGTAGAGAAGGGAAGTCATGCGCAGTTGTTGCAGAAAAAAGATGGGCTGTACCGCAGAATGTTTCGGGCTCAGAAGGGAATGTATGAATGAACAATATAATAAAAATCCTAAAATTAGTTATGCCCATCTCTCCTCTCCGAATGACAATCTATTTTTTGCTGTCTTTGCCGGGAGCTGTTCTGCCTGCTGTAATTTTGCATTTGCAGCGCCAGATTGTTGACGGTGTGGCCAGCTTAAATCAGGGGTTGTCCATGTTCTGCTATGTAAAGCCGGTTTTGCTGTTAATTACAACCTATATGGTTCTTAAATTGTTACATCTGGTTTCAAATCAGTATATGGAGTTTGGCTATTTCCGCTATGTATTTATGGGATTAGATGCCAGAATCCATGAGAAAAGCGCACAGATTCCTTTGGAGTATTACGATTGCGCACAGTATTACCAAATTGTACAGAATGCAAAGCAGGCATCTATGTTTTTGGTGTTCACTGCTAATCTGGCGGTGATGTCGCTGGTTTTGATTTGCAATTTGCTGTCGGTGGGCGGTTATCTTACCTCGATGAATCCACTGCTGATTATTTTTGTGGTACTGGTAAGTTTTCCAGTCATCATAGAAAAATTGCAGGGGGCCAAGTATCAGTCCCGTTTCATTCAGGATTCGGTTCAGGCGGCGCGCAGAAAAAAGTATGCTTTTGATCTTCTTTCAAGGGCGTGCAGCAAAAAGGAACTTGCCCATCATGGAGCCAGCCGCTATGTGGCGGACAAATATCTGGCGGCGTGCAGTGAAATGAACGCAAGGGAATCGACGCATGTCCGGCAGATGGGACGCAATGGACTTATCTTTGCAGGAATAAAATCCGTGTTTCATGGTCTTTCTGTTTTTATGATGATCTGGCTCCTGGCGACAAACAAGATTACGATAGGCGGATTTTCGGTTCTTCTGGCCAGTTTTTCTGCGTTGACCAATTCTTTCACCCAGCTTTTCGATTTTGCGGGTGAAATCCTGCAAACAAGCGTTATGTCTGATTCTTTCTTTACTCTGATGGATTTTGAGATAAAAGACGGAGCCATGCAGATGAAACTTGGCGAAGAAATTGCACATCTGGAACATGTATCCTATCAGTATCTCAATGCGGAGGATTTTGCATTGAAAGACATCTCCTTGTCGGTGAAGAAGGGGGAAAGAATTGCCATTGTAGGTGAAAATGGCGCGGGCAAAACTACGCTGGCAAAGTTGTTGTCGGGGTTTCTTCTGCCAACAGAGGGGCGCATGGAGATGGGCGGCATAGTACGCTGCAAATTGCAGGAGAACAGCATTTTTGAACAGATCAGCGCGGTATATCAGGAATTTGGTCACTATAAACTGACATTGGCGCAAAACGTTTATCTGGGTAACACAACAAAACCAATAAATACCAAGGAAGTCCTCAACGCGCTTGATTGGGCGGGGGTTTTTCTTCCTGGGCCTCCGGAAGAAATACTTTTGGGCAAAGAATTTGGTGGAACTGAACTATCCGGCGGTCAATGGCAGCGTCTGGCATTGGCGCGGAGTTATTACCGGAACCGGCCTGTTTTGTTCCTAGATGAACCGACAGCTTCCATTGACCCGCTGGAAGAAATGGCAATTTATGAGAAGTTAAATGAGCTTGCGGAGGATCAAACGGTCATTCTGGTAACACATCGCCTGGGGGCAGTCCGCAGAGCTGATAAAATCATTGTATTGGATCATGGCAGCATCGCTGAAACGGGAAATTTTGAACAGTTAATAGAACAGCGAGGGCAGTTTTACCATATCTGGAATGAGCAGGCTAAATGGTATCAT
>CAMWQV010000652.1 GCA_947176425.1 uncultured Clostridia bacterium | reverse complement strand
GCTCATGGACCGCTGCGAAAATGATCAAATCTTTGCCGATACCGTCAAGCTTATCAACGGCTTTAAGGACTATTTTACCAGCCACGGCCAGACGATCTATGAAAATCCCTCTCCCGGCAACAAAAAGGGCGGCATTTCTACCCTGGAAGACAAATCCCTGGGCTGTACGCAGAAATCCGGCAGCGCGCCGGTATCCGGTGTGCTGGCTTACGGCGAGCGCGTCCGCTGCTCGGGACTGAACCTGCTCAGCGCACCGGGCAACGATCTGGTGGCTTCCACCGCCCTGGCGGCTTCGGGCGCGCATATTGTGCTGTTTACCACCGGACGCGGAACGCCTTTCGCCTGTCCGGTACCCACAGTAAAGATTGCCAGCAACTCCGCCCTGGCAGCGAAAAAACGGAACTGGATCGATTTCAACTGCGGCGTTTTGGTGGAGGACGGCACCGTGGCGGAGCTGGGACAGGACCTCTTTCATTTCGTGCTGGAGACCGCCTCCGGAAAAGAGGTCAAAGCGGAACAGGCCGGATACCATGATATGGCGATCTTTAAGCAGGGCGTTACCCTGTAAGTAATATGTAAGAAAGGCAAACAGAAAGGCGGAAATTTTCATGAAACAGCTTTCCTATCAAACCCTGAAGGAAGCCGGTTACAGCGGCTATCTTCTGGAAAATGCCCCGGAACGTGTTCTGCAATTCGGCGAGGGCAACTTCCTGCGGGGATTTGTAGACTACTTTATTGACATCATGAACGAACGGGCAGGATTCAATACGAAAGCCGCCGTCGTACGGCCCACTGCCGGACGGCCCGGCGGACATGACTGGACAAAGATTATTAACAGTCAGGACGGACTGTATACCCTCTATCTCCGGGGACGGGAAAACGGCGAGAAAATCGACCGGAAACGGATCATCTCCTCCATATCCCGGTGCCTGAATCCTTATGATGAGACGGATTTCAACGCAATCATGGCAATCGCGGCGTCCGACGATCTGGAATATGTGGTATCCAACACCACCGAGGCCGGCATCGTCTATGATCCCGCCTGCCAGCTGAACGACCGGCCCGCTGCTTCTTTCCCCGGAAAACTGACGCAGGTGCTGTACTGCCGCTGGAAGGCCGGAAAGGGCGGATTGGTGATCCTGCCCTGCGAGCTGATCGACAACAACGGAAAAGAACTGCACAAATGTGTAGAACAGTATATTAATCAATGGGGGCTGGAGGACGGCTTCCGCGCTTATGTCAGCGAAAAATGCACATTTTGCTCCACGCTGGTAGACCGCATTGTTCCGGGCCGGGTGAAAGACCGCGCCGAGGCGGAAAAAATGGAGGCGGAAAACGGCTATCACGACGAGCTTGTTGACGTGGGCGAGATTTTCGGCGTGTGGAACATCGAGGGTCCGGCGTGGCTGGAGGAAAAACTGCCGTTCCGGAAGGCGGAGCTTAACTGCACGATTGTCCCGGATGTCACCCCCTACAAAAAGCGCAAAGTGCGTATCCTGAACGGCGCCCATACCGGCTTTGTGCTGGGCGCGTATCTGGCGGGTTTTGATATCGTGCGGGATTGTATGCAGGATGAAACCGTGCTGGGCTTTATGAACAAGATGCTTTATGAAGAAGTGATTCCGACCCTGCCGCTGGACAAAAAAGACCTGACTGATTTTGCCGCCGCCGTGCAGGACCGGTTCAATAATCCGTTTGTGGACCATGAACTCATGTCCATCTCCCTGAACTCCACCTCCAAATGGCGCGCCCGGAACCTGCCCAGTTTCTTGGAGTACGTAGAAAAAGAAGGAAAACTTCCGCCGTGCCTGACCGCCAGCTTTGCCGCGTATATGGCGTTTTTCTCCAGCGATATCCAGCGGCTGGACGCGCAGGGACTGGTATGCAGACGGGCAAAAGGAAACGAATATACCTGCTCCGACGACCGCTGGGCGCTGGAATTTTACTACGACCACCGCAACGACAGCCCCGCGGACCTGACCCATGCCGTTATGACAAATTCGCGGATGTGGGGACAGGATCTGACTGCGATCCCCGGCTTTGAGAGCGCCGCTGCCGACTGCCTGGAACAAATTCGTTCCCAGGGCGCACTCCAAGTCATGAAAAATTTGCTCTGACAGAAAGGAACGTGTATTATCATGAACGCATTTATGGACAAGGATTTTCTGCTGAAATCCGACACCGCAAAGATCCTGTACCACGACCACGCGGAAAAAATGCCCGTCATCGACTACCACTGCCATATCAATCCCATGGAAATTTACGAGGATAAGCGGTATAATACCATTACGGAAGTATGGCTTGGCGGCGACCACTATAAATGGCGGGCTATGCGTTCCAACGGCGTGCCTGAGAAGTACATCACCGGCGATGCCACTCCGGAAGAAAAATTTCAGAAGTGGGCGGAGACTATCCCCAATTTGATCGGCAACCCCCTGTACCATTGGACCCATTTGGAACTCCAGCGTTATTTCGGAATCACCGAACCCCTTAACGGCGACAACGCTATGGAAATCTATAAAAAATGCAATGATATGCTGGCACAGCCGGATATGTCTACCCGGGGCATTATCCGCCGTTCCAATGTAAAGCTCATCTGCACCACCGACGACCCCATCGATTCCCTGGAAT
>CAMWQV010000651.1 GCA_947176425.1 uncultured Clostridia bacterium | reverse complement strand
GAACACCATGCCGAAGATGCCCAAGCGTCCCTGCGGTTTCCCCGGCTGTCCCAATCTGACCGATGGACGGTTCTGCGAGGCACACGCCAAGCAGGAGAACCGCCGCTACGAACGCTACCAGCGGGACCCCGCCACCAAGCGGCGCTACGGCAGAGCGTGGCAGCGCATCCGTGACCGATACGCCGCCGCCCACCCCTTCTGCGAGGAGTGCTATAAGCGCGGCGTCCTCACCCCTACCGAGGAAATCCACCACATCAAGCCGCTGGCTCACGGCGGCACTCATGCGGACGATAATCTCATGGCGCTGTGCAAGCCATGCCACTCCCGCATCACGGTGGAGATGGGTGACCGCTGGCCGCAGAACAAGGAGTACACCTACTGACCCCAGGGGCGGGTCAAATCTCTACAGCCCTGCCCCGTGGGGAACGGCGCGGGGTCATTTGCGCAAAATCGCGGTTTCAAAGGGGGTATATACCCCGCATAATGGGGTCCCCGCCGAAGCCCAGCGCAGCGGGTTCGGTGGGGAGAGGACGAGCAGCGGAATGAGTGAGCCTTGCCGCTTGCGGCGAGGCGAAGGATATGGAGCTTGCGAGGACGAGGGAGGTGGTTTTCATGGCCAAGGACGGCACCAACCGGGGCGGCGCTCGTGTGGGCGCGGGTGCGAAGAAAAAGCCCCTGGCGGACAAGATCGCGGAGGGCAACCCCGGCAGGCGGCGGCTGACCGTCACCGACTTCGACACCACCGCCAATCTGGAGGGCCAGCCCATGCCCAAGCCCTCCGCCATGCTCTCCGCCACCCAGAAGGACGGCAAGCCGCTCATCGCCGCCGACATCTACGAGGCCACCTGGAACTGGCTGGCCCAGCGCAAGTGTGCCTCGCTGGTGTCCCCGCAGCTCTTGGAGCGGTATTCCATGAGCGTGGCCCGGTGGATTCAGTGTGAGGAGGCCATCACCGACTACGGTTTTCTCGCCAAGCATCCCACCACTGGCAACGCCATCCAAAGCCCCTATGTGGCTATGAGCCAGAATTTCATGTCCCAGACCAACCGGCTATGGATGGAGATTTACCAGATCGTCAAGGAGAACTGTGCCGGGGAGTACGGCGGGGCCACGCCCCAGGATGATGTCATGGAGCGGCTGCTCCAGGCCCGGAAAGGTAAAATTTGAGAAGGGAGTCCAGCATGGTAATCGAGAGAAAACACACGGCGGATCTGATCCCCGCCGACTACAATCCCCGGAAGGACCTCAAGCCTGGGGATGCCGAATATGAAAAGCTGAAACGCTCCATCGAGCAGTTCGGCTATGTGGAGCCGGTGATCTGGAACAAGACCACCGGCTTTGTCGTGGGTGGCCACCAGCGGCTGACGGTGCTGCTGGATATGGGCATCACCGAGGTGGAGTGCGTGGTGGTGGAGATGGACGCCGAGAAGGAAAAGGCGCTCAACATCGCCCTCAACAAAATCTCCGGCGAGTGGGACAAGGACAAGCTGGCCCTGCTCATTGCCGACCTCCAGGGGGCCGACTTCGATGTGTCCCTCACTGGTTTTGAACCTGCGGAGATCGACTCGCTGTTCAAGGACGCCCAGCAGAGCAAGGTCAAGGATGATGATTTCGATGTGGAGGCCGAGCTGAAACAGCCGGTCATCACCAGGGCCGGGGATGTGTGGACGCTTGGTCGGCATCGGCTGGTCTGCGGCGACAGCACCAAGGCTGAAACATTCGCTCTGCTCATGGGCAACTGCAAAGCCAATCTGGTTATCACGGACCCGCCTTACAACGTCAACTACGAGGGCAGCGCCGGGAAGATCAAAAACGACAACATGGCGGACGATGCCTTTTACCAGTTCCTCCTGGCGGCTTTCCAGAACACCGAGGCGGCAATGGCGGATGACGCCAGCATCTATGTGTTCCACGCAGACACCGAGGGGCTGAACTTCCGCCGCGCCTTTGCGGATGCCGGGTTCCGGCTCTCCGGGACGTGTATCTGGAAGAAACAGTCTCTGGTGCTGGGCCGCTCTCCCTATCAGTGGCAGCATGAACCGATTTTATTCGGCTGGAAGAAAAAGGGCAAGCACCAGTGGTACACGGGCCGGAAGGAATCCACCATCTGGGAGTTCGACAAGCCGAAGAAGAACGGCGACCACCCCACCATGAAGCCGATCCCGCTGCTGGCCTATCCCATCATGAACTCCTCCATGAGCAACACACTGGTGCTGGACCCCTTCGGCGGCTCCGGCTCCACGCTGATCGCCTGTGAGCAGACCGACCGCTCCTGCTGCACCATTGAGCTGGATGAGAAGTTCTGCGATGTGATCATCAAGCGGTACATCGAGCAGGTCGGCTCCGCCGATGGCGTTTCCGTCCAGCGGGATGGGCTGACCTATCGCTATGATGAGCTGGTGAGCGAGGAGGGCCGATGATGGAAAAACCGATTCTCCGGGTCTGTAGTTTTTCGGGCGGGAAAGACTCGACCGCCATGCTCCTCCGGCTGTTGGAGGAGGGTGTCCAGGTGGATGTGATCCTGTTCTGTGATACGGGCCTTGAATTTCCTGCCCTCTACGACCACATTCGGAAGGTGGAACGGGACATTGGGCGGGAGATCACCACGGTCAAATGTCCAGATGACTTTGAG
>CAMWQV010000650.1 GCA_947176425.1 uncultured Clostridia bacterium | reverse complement strand
AGAGCGGAACCGTCTGGCACGGGAAATGCATGACACGCTGGGCCATACACTCACCGGAATTATCGCGAGCGCAGATGCAGGACTGGTGCTTTTTGAAGCGGCTCCGGCAGAATCAAAAAAGCGTCTGGAGAGCATCGCGCAGTCCGCACGGGAGGGCTTGAACGATGTGCGTCGGTCTATCCACGCCCTGCGTCCGGATACACTGGAAAAGCACTCCCTGGAAGAAGCGCTTGAGAATTTGATAGAAGATTTCTGTCTGACCACATCCGCTAAAATTGATTACCGGCAGACAGCTGGAACATTAGATTTTGCGTCTGACGAGGAGGACACGCTGTACCGGGTGATTCAGGAAAGTCTTACTAACGCAGTGCGTCACGGAAAAGCAAATAAAATTGAAGTCCGCCTGACCCGGCAAGAGGGAGATATTTTGATCTGTATAGAAGACTACGGCTGTGGCTGCGGCGAACTGAAGGAGGGATTTGGACTGCGGCATATGCGGGAACGATTGCAGCTGCTGGGTGGCTCGCTGTCCTGCGGAAACCGGGATGGTGAGGACGGCTTTTTTATTGCGGCGCGGTTCCCCGTCAGAGAGAGGGAGGATCAATCATGATTAAAGTTATGATCGTGGACGATCAGGAGTTGATACGGGAGAGTCTAAAGGTTATTTTGAATGTCAGCCCGGATATCAAAGTCGTTGACGCTGCGGCAAATGTGGCGGAGGCCCTGAAAAGTGCGGTAAAATACAGGCCGGATGTGGTGTTGATGGATATCCGTATGCCGGGTATGGACGGCGTGGAGGGAACCAAGCTGCTCAAGGAACGCTGTCCGCAGGCAAAGGTCATTGTGCTGACGACTTTTGACGACGACGAATATGTATTCGGTGCCGTTAAAAACGGTGCCAGCGGCTATCTCCTCAAAGGAAGCAGCGTAACCGAGCTGTCGGAAGCCATCCGCATTGCCCACAATGGCGGCGCGATGATTCATCCCAATATTGCCAGCAAGGTATTGGAACAGTTTTCCGTTATGGCAAAGGGTCCGGCCCGGATTCAGGTGGACGACCGTGTCCAGAGCGATATCAGCAGGAGCGAGTGGCAGATTATCCGCACAGTAGGCAGCGGAATGTCCAACAAAGAAATTGCGGCGGAGCTGTGTCTGTCAGAGGGTACAGTCCGCAACACCATCAGCAGCATCCTGTCAAAACTGGGCCTGCGGGACCGGACGCAGCTGGCGATATGGGCCGTACAGACCGGCGCTGCGGATGGGGTATTATGAGGATGACAGCACTAAAAAATGTACAGAAGGTTCTGTTTTTTGCATTGCTGCTGGCAGCGTCCGGCATTTTGATCCTGAGCCGCAGCGGTCACGGGAATGTCACACTGCGGATCGGCGTCTATGCCGGAAGCTACTGGGGGACACCGGATAGTGAATGCTATCAGATTCTGGACAACGCTGTCCAGCGCTTCGAGGCCAGTCATCCCGGCGTAACGGTAGAATATGTCAGCGGCATCCCCACGGACGCCTACAGCGAATGGCTGGCCGGACAGATTCTGAAAGGACAGGAGCCGGACCTGTACTTTGTGCTTCCGGAGGATTTCAGCCTGCTGGTATCCTCCGGGGCGCTGGAAAAACTGGACAAGCTGATTGCCGCTGATCCGGGCTTTGACCCGCAGATTTACTACGAACCCAGTCTGCACTCCGGCGTGTTTTCCGGCAGTCAATACGCCCTGCCCTATGAGAGCGTGCCGACGATGATGTTCGTCAACAAAACCCTGCTGGAGGAAAACGGAATCGCCATGCCAGACAGTAACTGGACCTGGGATGATTTCTACCGCATCTGCCAAGAGGTGACGGATGTGGAGGCGCACCGCTTCGGCGTCTATGGCTACACCTGGCTCAATGCCCTCTACTCCAACGGCGCTACACTGTTTTCAGAGGACGGACGCACCTGTTATTTAGCCGATGAAAAGATCGAGGCGTCGATTCATTTTGTCAAAAGTCTGAATCGGCTCAACGGCAGCTATACAGTATCGGCACGGGATTTTGATCTGGGCAAGGTAGCCTTCCGGCCCTTCCTGTTTTCAGAATATCGAGCCTACCAGCCCTATCCCTGGCGGGTCAAGAAATACACCGGGTTTGAGTGGGACTGCGTCTGTATGCCCGCCGGGAAGGACGGCAGAAACGTGTCCGAGCTGCACACCATTCTGCTCGGCCTCAGCTCCCGGACCGCCCATCAGGTGCTGGCCTGGGAGTTTGTGAAGCTGCTGTCTGCGGACGAGACGGTGCAGAAGGAATTGTACCTCCACTCCCACGGTATATCGCCGGTGCGCAGTGTTGCCGAAAGCAAGGACTTTCAGGACTGGCTGGACAGCGAAATCCCCGGCGGCACGGATTTCACGCCCAAGGAACTGGGGAATATTATGAATACGGCGGTAGTGGCCCCCCGCTTTGATACCTACAGCCAGGCCATGATTATGGCGGAAAGCGCCGTTGCAAATGAGCTGAGCAGCGAAATACTTCAGAAAAGCCGGCTTTTGAACGCACAGCGGGAAATCAACATCTATTTGAACCAGCATTGACCAGCCGGATACAAAAAGCAGTTCCGCTGGGACCGTACCAGACACGGTTCCGGTGGAAC
>CAMWQV010000649.1 GCA_947176425.1 uncultured Clostridia bacterium | reverse complement strand
GCACTGCGGCGGTCACTGCAATCGGCACGACTTTTCTGACCAGAAACGCCGCCGCCAGACAGTCCCTTGTCTCTGTGACCCTGCCGGAAAGCGTGACCTGTATCGAAAGGCAGGTGTTTTCCCTCTGCCACAGTCTGGAAAGCATCAATATCCCTTCCAGTGTGACAGAAATACAGGACAACACCTTCCAGCACTGTGCAAAGCTTTCCAATATCACAATCCCGGACGGCGTGAAGAGAATCGGGCAGTACGCGTTCAAATCCAGCGGCCTGCGGCACATCTTTATCTCGGGCAGCGTGAAGAAAATCGACCATTGGGCTTTTCAGGGCTGTAAAAATCTTACGGTCCACGCTCCGAAAGGGTCCTGTGCAGATTATTTTGCGAAGTCACACCGTTTCAAATTTGTCACTGTGGAGGAATCATAATCGATGAATATTAAAGAAGCAAAAATTCAAATTCAAAACGCTATGACCGCCTATTTCACAAAAAATCAGTTCGGCAATTACGTCATTCCCATTGAACAGCAGCGGCCCGTGTTCCTGATGGGCGCGCCGGGCATCGGCAAGACGGCGATTATGGAACAGATTGCGGCGGAACTGGGCGTGGGGCTGGTCTCCTACTCCATGACCCACCATACCCGTCAAAGCGCGCTGGGACTGCCCTTTATCGTCCGGAAATCTTATGGCGGAAAAGAGTACGACGTGTCAGAGTACACTATGAGCGAAATTATCGCTTCCGTCTATGACCTGATGGAAGAAAGCGGCGTAAAAGAGGGCATTCTGTTTCTGGACGAGATCAACTGCGTTTCCGAAACCCTCGCGCCGTCTATGCTGCAATTTCTGCAATACAAGATTTTCGGACGCCATCACGTCCCGGAGGGCTGGATTGTCGTCACCGCCGGGAACCCGCCGGAATATAACAGTTCGGTACGGGAATTTGATATTGTTACCTGGGACCGCCTCAAGCGTGTGGACGTAGAACCCGATTTTGACGCCTGGAAGGAGTACGCTTACACCCGGAATATCCATCCCGCTGTCCTGACTTATCTGGAGATCAAAAAAGCCGATTTCTACCAGGTGGAGACGACTGTTGACGGCAAGAGCTTTGTCACGGCCCGCGGCTGGTCGGATTTGTCCGACATGATCCGCCTGTACGAACAGCACGGGCTGAAGGTTGACGAAAATCTGGTGAGCCAGTACCTGCAAAACCGCAAGATTGCGAAAGATTTTGCCGTATTACGACCTGTTCAACAAGTACCGTTCCGACTATCAGGTAGATAAAATCCTTGCCGGAAAAGCGGACGACGCGATCAAAAACCGCGCCCGCGCCGCAAAATTTGACGAACGTCTCAGCCTGCTGGGGCTGCTGCTGGACGGCATAACCGAACACCTGCGGAATGTATGCCGCACGGAAGCCGCCGCCTTACAGCTGATGGAAACAATGAAATCCATGCGGCTGGAACTGGCAAAACCCGGCGCGGACTTGTCCGAACTGCTGGCAAAGCAGGTCGTTAACAAGCAAAACGCACTGACCAGCGGACGGCGGGCGTCGTCCATGTCCAGGGAGGACCAGTTTACCTATGAGAACGTTATTGCCATTTTGGAAGAACAGCGGGGAGCGCTGGCAAAAGAACGTCCGGCGGACGCGAAAGCCGCGTTTGAAATCATAAAAGGCGATTTTGACAAACGCACCAAAGCCCTGAAAAAAGCCGCCGCCGATGCCGGGAAAAAATTGAGCAATCTGTTTGTGTTCTGTGAGGAAGTGTTCCGTGAGGGACAGGAAGTGCTGATTCTTGTCACTGAACTGACCCTCAGTCCGGACTGTGCGCGGTTTATCAGCCGGTAGGGGTGCAAGGAGTATTTCGCCAGAAACAGAGAACTGCTTTTCTATGAACGGCAGCAGGAGATTATTACCAAACTGGAAGAAATTGACTGGAATCTGGATTGAAAACAATGATTATAAACCGGCGGGAACAAGCATTCCCCGCCGGTCCGTTTATTGGATTCAGTCGTTAAAAAGGGGTGTGGACAGATAGCGGTCTCCGGTATCCGGCAGCAGTGCGACAATCGTCTTGCCCTGATTCTCTGAACGCTTTGCCAATTCCAGCGCAGCCCAGGCTGCCGCACCGGAGGATATGCCTACCAGAATGCCTTCCGTTTTGCCGATTCGTTTCCCGGCGGCAAAAGCGTCTTCATTTTCCACAGTGATGATTTCGTCATAGATATCTGTATTCAGAACTTCCGGTACAAATCCCGCGCCGATGCCTTGAATCTTATGCGCGCCTGCCGTGCCTTTGCTCAATACCGGGGACGCGGCGGGTTCTACGGCAACGATTTTCACAGCGGGATTTTTGCTTTTCAGGTACTCGCCCACGCCGGTCAGCGTGCCGCCCGTGCCTACGCCCGCAACAAAGATATCCACTTTCCCGTCCGTATCCTCCCAAATCTCCGGGCCGGTTGTGGCTCTGTGGACGGCGGGATTTGCGGGGTTGACGAACTGTCCGGGAATAAAACTGTCCGGCGTTTCTGCCGCCAGTTCTTCCGCTTTGGCAATCGCGCCTTTCATACCTTTTGCGCCCTCGGTCAATACCAGCTCCGCGCCGTACGCCTTCATCAGCTGCCGCCGCTCCACGCTCAA
>CAMWQV010000648.1 GCA_947176425.1 uncultured Clostridia bacterium | reverse complement strand
TGGCGCGGCGGGAAGAAATGATAAATCGTGTAAAACAACAGCGTATTCAGGACCGCCAGCACGAGACAGGCGGCAAGCCCCAGCAGAGGCAGCGTCAGGCACCGCCGCCACAAGTCCCAGCGGTCGGGAAGACGGCGCATGAGATAGATACTGCGGCTGTCCTGAAAGTGGTAACAGTAATGCCACAGCGCAAGCGGAAGCATACTGACTGCTGTCAGGCCGAAAAGAAACAGAGTACCGTTCAAAATTTCATAAAACGGCTGTATAACCATACCTGGGACAATATGGGAGCGGTCCCAGGAATCGAAGAGACGGGAGCGGGCATCGCCATACCGTATCAGGAAGCAAAGCCAGCTGTAAACCCATGAAGCAGCGGCCATAGTTATTATCCATTTACAGGTCCGCCAGCCGTCCAGCCCTGCGGGGGACAGACGGTCAAAATATTCCTGTTCAATCGTTTTAATCATCCTGCTCTCTCCCCCTCCAGCATCGAATCAGATAGCTTCCGTCTGTAATCACTGCCGCCAGCGCAACGCAGATTCCGACAGCTGCCGCTAATCCGTTGTCCAGTTCCTGTCGGAAAAACGCCGTCAGACACCCCCACAGAAAAACGGGCATTCCCCAGCCGTACCTGCTCCCGCGGCGGGACTTGAGCGTCATCATCGCGGCGGAAAAGCCCAGCGCGGCCAGCTGTACAGCAACCGCAATATACCGGGGCCAGTTGTCCAGGGGCAGAAGATTGTGCAGGAACGCACAGCGGTAAAACGCCAGAAAGATGGTCTGCCGGGTAACGCCCTTCGGATCGATCAGCGTTGTATACCACACCCCAAGCCCCAGCGCGGCGGCAGTCTGGACGGCCCAGAACAGCAGCAGGCAGATACTGTTATACACTGCCTCCCACAGCGCCGCCGTCTCCTCCCTAACCCGCAGCCGCCGGAGTGTATACGCCGGTCTGTGTTCCCCGCCGCGGCACAGCAGAAGTGTCAGAAGCAAAAGGAAAAGGAAACTGACCGGATAGACCCATTTCAGCAGGTTTTCAAATGTAATAAAAAGTTCCCTTTCTTGCAGCTCCGGTCCCCATGAAGTAATGAGATCCGTCGAGGACCGCTGCCACCGCGTCCAAAACAGCAGCGTTTCCGCCGAACACATCAGCAACAGCAGCGTCAATACTCTGGACAGATTATCTCTGGCGTACAGAGCCAGAACCGATAGATGTTTTTTCATAAGTACACATCCTTTCCTATGATTCCGGCTCATCCCAGAGCCGTTCCACCAGCGCGGCAGCCTCCGTTTTTTCCAAGCCGGACTGCCGCAATGCCTGAACCAGTTTCCGTATATCGTCGGTTAACAGCTGCTCCCGGATTTTTTCCCGCTGTTCCGGCGCGGCGGAGACATAGCTTTTCGCGCCTGAATGGGATTGAATCAGCCCGTCCTCCTCTAATATCCGGTACGCTTTCTGGATTGTGTTCGGATTTACCCCCAGCAGGGCCGAAAGCATACGGCGAGAGGGCAGCTCGTCTCCTGACTGAATGGTCCCAGCCGCTATTCCGCGCTGGATGTACTGAATAATCTGCGTATAGACCGGCGCGCTGTCCGTCCGCACAAATGAGCTGAATGTAACCATCTTCCACCGCCTTTCCCATAAACTGTATTAGTCGAATAATACGGTTCGACCGTATTATAGCAATAATACGGTTGCTTGTCAAGAACCTATAATATTGATTTATAACAAAAAGAAGTAACCGCCACGCCTTACAAGCTACGGTTACTTCTTAACCACAGGAAGAGCCGTCCGCTTGCCGGTGGCTCCTTTTACTTTATTATAGCTGAAAATTTCTATTTTGTCAATCATGAAAAATAAATTTATCCTTGTGCGGTGAATTACTGTACAAGGATTTTTCTATCCTAAATCCTATAAAAGAGCAAAATTGTTAGAAAACAGTGGACACCGGTCCCACAAATTCCCTTGGAAGTATGACGAAACAGACAGCCGCCGTATTGCTTAATCGACCCTATTACATTAAACATTGAGGTAGAATAAGATAAACAAAAAATCTAATATTGTCTGCACGAAAGAACGGGAATAATCCCGTAAAATTTGCAGATACTGGGACGGAAAGGATGGTGGAACGATGACAACTGCATTTTTTAGGACGGTCATACTGTATTTTATACTGATGGTGGGTCTGCGGCTGATGGGGAAGCGGCAGATTGGTGAGCTGGAACCCAGCGAACTGGTTCTGACCCTGATCATTTCTGACCTGGCGGCAGTACCAATGCAGGATTTCGGCATTCCGCTGGTCTACGGACTTTTTCCAATTATCACTCTCCTGTGCCTGTCCATGCTCCTGAGTTTTTTCAGCTTAAAATCCATCCGTTTTCGGGGGCTGGTGTGCGGACATCCAACAGTGATCATCCGGAACGGCAAGGTTCTCCAGCAAAACATGGCCCGCAACCGCTTTACAGTGGATGAACTGTATGAACAGCTGCGGTGTCAGGGCTACAGCGATCTGAGCGCGGTGAAATATGCGATTTTAGAGACCAGCGGACAGGTCTCAGTCCTGCCCTATACGAAAGAAAGCCCTGTCACACCTCAAGTATTGAATCAGCAGGTGCAGGACAATGTGACCCTCCCCATTC
>CAMWQV010000647.1 GCA_947176425.1 uncultured Clostridia bacterium | reverse complement strand
GGGATACATCAAAACCACAGAAGGTAATGTCGTTCACTATGGGTACATTGAAAGTTTCATAGAACAGCTTGGAGAGAGATTCAATATCCGAGAGATTGCATTTGACCGCTGGGGAGCTGTCCAGATGGCACAGAACCTTGAAGACTTAGGTTTTACGCTGGCAAAGTTTGGTCAGGGATTCAAGGATATGTCTCCGCCGACAAAAGAACTGATGAAGCTGACGCTGGAACGGAAACTCGCTCACGGCGGTCATCCAGTTCTGCGGTGGATGATAGATAACATCTACATCCGCACAGACCCAGCGGGAAACATCAAAGCCGACAAAGAAAAATCGACAGAAAAAATAGACGGTGCTGTTGCGACAATCATGGCACTGGATAGAGCAATCCGCTGTGGAAATGTCACACAAGAGAGCGTGTACGATGGACGTGGACTGCTCATTTTTTAGGAAAAGGTAGTGATCACAATGGGCTTTTTAAGCGGATTATTCAAATCAAGAGACGCGCCTACCAACAGGACGGCAGGGAGTGCCTACAGCTTTTTCATGGGCGGCAGCACCAGCGGAAAGCGCGTCAACGAACGCACTTCTATGCAGATGACAGCGGTATATTCCTGCGTCCGTATCCTTTCGGAAGCGGTGGCAGGTCTGCCGCTGCATTTTTACGAATACACGGATAAAGGCAGTAAGGCCAAGGCAACAGAACATCCGCTGTATTTTCTGCTCCATGATGAACCTAATCCTGAAATGACTTCTTTTGTATTCCGGGAAACGCTCATGACACACTTGCTTCTGTGGGGAAATGCCTACGCACAGATTATACGCAATGGCAAGGGAGAGGTTGTTGCACTGTATCCCCTGATGCCTGACCGCATGGACGTTAAGCGAGACAGTAGTACGGGGTTGCTGTACTACGAGTACAGAGTGAGCAATGATGATGCTAAGATTAACAGCGGCTCGTCCGTGAACTTACCCCCTGATGAAGTCCTGCATATTCCCGGTTTAGGTTTTGACGGGTTGGTGGGCTACTCCCCTATCGCTATGGCAAAAAATGCTATAGGGCTTGCTATCGCCGCCGAGGAATACGGCAGTAAGTTCTTTGCAAATGGCGCGGCACCCAGCGGTGCGCTGGAGCATCCGGGGACACTCAAAGATGCCGCCAAGTTGCGAGAGAGCTGGCAGTCCCTTTTCGGCGGCAGCTCGAACGCACATAAAGTGGCGGTGCTTGAGGAAGGCATGAAGTACGTTCCGATTTCGATAGCACCAAGCGATGCGCAGTTCCTCGAAACGAGAAAATTTCAAATCGATGAAATTGCTCGAATTTTCCGAGTACCGCCGCACATGGTGGGCGATCTGGAAAAGTCGAGTTTTTCTAATATCGAGCAGCAGTCTTTGGAGTTTGTGAAATACACGCTTGACCCGTGGGTATCCCGCTGGGAGCAGAGCATGGCAAGGTCACTGTTAAAACCAGAAGAGAAGAAACAGTATTTTATGAAGTTCAATGTGGACGGACTGCTTCGCGGCGACTACCAGAGCCGCATGAACGGCTATGCTGTTGGACGGCAGAACGGCTGGATGTCCGCAAATGATATCCGAGAGTTGGAAAACCTCGACCGCATCCCTGCGGAGCAGGGCGGCGACTTGTACCTGATAAACGGCAACATGACGAAACTGGAGGACGCTGGTATTTTTGCAGCGGGAAAGAATGGAGACGGATCATGAGTTGCGCAGTCACAAATCATAGGAGCAGCCGGATGAAAAACGGAGTTATGGTGGATACAGTTACCGTGGTCTGTGATACCGTAAAAGACCTTCCAAAAGCGCAGGCAAGCTGGGACATGGGTTCTATTGCGTGGATTTTGGATACAGGGGACTTCTACGGGCTGAATTCATCCGGCGAGTGGATTTGTCAAACGGGAGGCAGCAAGTAAATGAACATGGCAGATGTGTTAATGGCAGGCAAGGGCATCCCGGTATCCGACCCGCTTGCCGCATTGTGGGGACAGAACTTGTCTGGCAGTCGTGGAACACCTGATAGACCGCCTGTAACAACTGTGGTGTGTGGGAAAAATCTGTGGAGCGGAAAAAATCTGACGAAAGATACTGTCATTGATCGTGATGACGGTACAGGGGACATCGTGCTGACCAAATCCATCTCACGCTTCGCCAGAAACACAGTGGACTGTCTCAACTATATCCGAGTGCTGCGGGAGCTGGGGATCGCGGTGATCTTTGAAAAAGAAAACATCAATACCCTGGAAGCGGACAGCGAGATGCTGATCACAATCCTGGGAGCCTTTGCCCAGGCAGAGAGCGAGTCCATCAGTGCAAATGTCCGCTGGGGCAAACGGCAGGCCATGCGGGACGGCAAAGCCATCATACAATATAAAAGACTGTACGCTTATCAAAAAGGTGCAGATGGCCAGCCGGAAATTATTCCAGAACAAGCTGTGGTTGTGCAGCGAATCTATGACGAATATCTTGCCGGAGCCAGCTTCCGCATGATAAAGAACTCATTAGAGGCTGATCAAATACCCAGTATCAACGAGAACGCAGAGTGGACATTGGATGTGATAAAGGGCATCCTGACCAATGGGCCTGATATAATAGGACGCAATCAGACAAGCTCCTACAGCAAGGGAGCGC
>CAMWQV010000646.1 GCA_947176425.1 uncultured Clostridia bacterium | reverse complement strand
GAACGTTCCTATAAGTTGATCACATCATAATTAAAGGCTTATGAGATGATAATAAGGAATATATTTGAGTTAGTATAAAGGAGATGTTATACTCATATCATCAGGAATTACTCAGGTGATATATGAAGTACGCAACATGAGTAAAGTCATAGAATCATTTTTACAGGAGGTCAAATCAAATGCACAAAAAAACCATTGTAGTGGTTGGAGCAGGCAGTGGACTGGGCAATCATATCGCTGAGAAATTTGGACAGAACGGCTTTCGCGTAATACTCATGGCCCGCAGGGAAGATAAGCTCAAGGAGTACACGGCGGAAATGGAACAGGCGGGAATCGAAGCGGATTATCATATTGTGGACTGTGCCGACAATGGCTCGATCCGCACCGCGCTTGAGGATGTGCAGAGAAAATATGGCGTTGTGGACGTTCTCTCCTACAATACGGCTGTTTTGAAGGATGGCCTGCCGACACAGCTTGCTCCAGAAGAATTGGCATCGCGCTATCAGGTTGATGTGGCAGGCGGCTTGTGCGCTGCGCAGCAGGTTATTCCGGGACAAATTGAGCAGGGCGAAGGGTGTATCCTTTTTACCGGCGGTGGGTTTGCGCTATATCCAGTACCGCAGTTCACTAGCGTATCTGTCCACAAGGCAGCGCTCAGAACACTGGCCTATACACTACATGACGAACTGAAGGATGCGGGTATCTATGTTGGCGTCGTTAATATCAAGGGCAACATCGGTTCCAACGAATATTATGCGCCTGCACAAATCGCGGAAGTTTTTTATAAGCTATACAAGGAACGTGACAACATTGAAATTACCTATTAAAGAGGAAAAATCACAACGGAGATCAATGCTATGAATAAGGATTTCTCTGAACTTGTTAAAACACGACGTTCTACACGGGAATTTTCTGGTGAAAACATTGACGATAACACGATACAAGACATTCTGAGCATTGCCGCCTATGCGCCGTCCTCATGGGGCGGGCATCCGGTGGAGTTTATCGTGATTCGAGACAGGCAAACTATGAAAGAACTCGCTCGGTGCAAGCAAATGGGAGCAGGCCCGCTTGCATATGGGGACGCTGCGATCGTTCCAATCATTGACCGGAGAAAACTGGAACTATGGGTAGAAGATGCTGCCGTTGCGTCTACCTACATTCTCTTGGCTGCGGAGTATTACGGCATCGGTGCCTGTTGGATTCACATGAAGGATCGTCGCGGACACACAGGAACCGCTGAGGAGGACATTCGGGAGCTGCTGCACATCCCTGAGTATTATGGCATCTTAAACGCCGTATCACTTGGCATCAAAAAGCGGGAATTGCGGGCCAATGAACTGCGTCCAACCATTCATTTTGAATGTTTCAACTGACGCTTTTGTACTGATTGCACAAGATACGCAAAAATTCAGAGGCCACAGGGGTCAGGTCTTTCAAATTACTGCTCTGCACACCAATTTCTATCTTGATCTCAGGGATAACCGGCACACGGGCCATGCCGGGAGCAAAGGCGTTCAGTGTGTATTCGGAGATCACGCCATTGCCAAGGCCATGCTGAACGAGACGAATCACAGAATCCCCATTCGTTGTCAGAATGTTTTTGCTGAAATCTAATCGTAGCTGTCCAAAAAGGGATTCATTGGTAGTTTCAGAACCTGCTTTTACCAAAATCAGGTTTTCTGTGTTGTGCCGTAAATCAAGTTTGTCCAATGGTGGGGATTCCGGAGAGAGAATCCCCACCATTCTATCGTGAATCAGCACTTCATAGTCCAGCTTACCAAACGGTGAGCAGGACAGGGCAAGGTCAATACTGTGTTCTGCTGCCATACGCCGCAATTCTCCAGGGGTTCCCTCCACAAGTGATACGTTGACCTGTGGATACTGTTTTCTGTAAATTTGAAGCGGCTTCGGAAGCAAGGTCTGGGTCAAAATTGGCAAGGAACCAATCCGAAGATTTCCGCCAATAAAGTTATTTTCCAGATAAGCGGCCTGATAAAGCTGATCTTCCAGATGCTCCATCTCCAAAGCAATCAAGCGTACCTTCTCCCCAACATCAGTCAGGATCAGGCCACGCTTTCTATCGCGGTGAAAGAGTTTCACATTTAGGTCCCGCTCCAGATTTTTGATGGCCTGACTGACGGCAGGCTGAGAAATATAGAGCTTGTTGGCCGTCTCTGTAATGCCGCCGTTCCGGGTCACAGACAGAAATATTTTCAAGTTGTGGTTTAACATAATCAATCACCTATGTCCTGTTAATTATATCTGTATTTGCCTTATGTCAAAGATTACTATATACTTTAGATAAAGTCAACCCAAACATAAATCATTTGACAGGGAGGAACGGACATGGCGGCCAAAAATTTTGACCAACTCGCAGACCAAATCCTTCTCCATGTAGGAGGAAAAGAAAACATCACTTACCTCGCACACTGCATGACCCGCCTGCGTATGACGCTGAAAGAAAACAGCTTGGCGGAAATCGAGGCTCTGAAAAAGTTGGACGGCGTGATGGGAACCCAGTGGTCTGGCGACCAGCTCCAGATCATCATTGGACAGAAGGTGCCTGATCTCTATGCGATTGTCCGCAGAAAAGGTGGACTGGATCAGGCAAATACCATTAGTGAAAATGTGAACAGCAAGGC